>JBKPJW010000179.1:0-1525 GCA_046730875.1 Actinomycetota bacterium
GCCTGCAAGACTCACGGGCATGGGGGAATCAGCAGCCTCAAATTCCCTTATCAATAATAAAAGCCCCCCGGGCCTTGGCTCCTTCCGTATATGGAGCCAAGGCGCGGGCGGCTTCCTGCGCTTGCGCAGAGAGCTAACCCACCGTCTGGCCCGGCTAAATTTTGACCCGGCTAAATGACGAGCGAAAGCAGCATGACCAGGCCGAAGCTGACCACGGAAATCAGCGTCTCCATGACGGACCAGGTCTTGAACGTCTGGCCCACCGTGAGTCCAAACAGCTCCTTGACAAGCCAGAACCCGGCGTCGTTCACGTGCGAGAAGAACAGCGAGCCGGCGCCGATGGCAAGGGCCAGCAGCGCGGCGTGGGTTGGCGTCAGCGAACTGGCCAGGGGTGCCACGATGCCCGCGGCCGTTACGGTCGCGACGGTGGCGGAGCCTGTCGCCAGGCGCAGGGCAACCGACACGATGAACCCCAGCACCAGGACGGACATGTTGGTCCCTTCGGCCCAGGCCTTCACGGCGTCACCCACGCCGGCACCAATCAGCGTCTGCTTGAAGCCGCCGCCCGCGCCGACGATCAGCAGGATTCCCGCGATCGGGCCGAGGCTGGCACCGATCTTGCTCGTGATCTTGGCGCCGTTGAGACCCACGGCGTAGCCAAAGGTCACCATGGCAAGCAGGACGGCCAAGGTCATTGCGACCAGCGGCTGCCCGACGAAGTCGAAGAACATCCGAATTGCCGGGGCCGTCCTGGGGTCGGGCCAGATGATGTCCGCCACAGCCTTGAGGAGCATGAGCACCACCGGGAAGAGGATGGTTAGCAGCGTGACGAGGAAGGTTGGCGGACGCTTGACGCCCTCCATGTCCGCGCCGTGCACGGTGTCGACGCCGCCGGCGACGGCGGGGGCGCCCACGGGCACCCACCGGGCGGCCAGGCGTGAGAACAGCGGGCCGCAGATGATCACCGTGGGGATGGCAACCAGGATGCCGAGGGCCAGGGTGGTGCCGAGTTCGGCCTTGACGGCGCTGATCGCGATCAGCGGTCCCGGGTGCGGCGGTACCAGCCCGTGCAGCACGGACAGGCCGGCCAGTGCCGGGATGGCGATGCGCATGAGCGGCATCTTCGAGCGCTGCGTGACCAGCACGATCACCGGGAGCAGCAGGACCAGCCCGATCTCGAAGAACATCGGCAGGCCGATGATCACAGCGACGAGGGTGATGGACCAGACCAGTTTGTTTCCCGTGGCCTTGGCCAGGAGAGTATCGACCACCTGATTGGCGCCGCCGGAGTCGGCCAGCAGCTTGCCGAGCATAGCGCCGAGTGCGACCAGCAGGCCGACTTCCTTCAGGACGCCGCCCACTCCGTCCTCGAAGTTGGCGATCACCTTGGCCGGTTCCACACCGGCGGCGAGGCCGACGAAACCTGATCCCAGGATCAGGGCCAGGAACGGGTGGAACTTGAACTTGGCGATCAGTACCACGAGCAGGGCGATCCCCAGGCCCGCGATGATCAGTAGTTGGGTGT
>JBKPJW010000180.1:0-5378 GCA_046730875.1 Actinomycetota bacterium
CCACCGCAACAGTGATCGCCGAAGGCTGAGACGGCCGTCCAGACAGAATCAGCCTGAGCGCCGGTCATTCGCCGGCCGCCGCACCGAGAATGGACTGAAACTGTGATCAGCGCCTACACCGGGACCCAGGTACGCGAGGCCGAGAAGCCCTTTCTTGACGACGCCCTGGGCCCCGGTGCGGGCGCTGTTCTCATGCAGCGGGCCGCGTACGGGCTCGCCAACGCCGTCATCCACGGGCTCCGCGGCCGCGGGCAGCGGCTGTACGGCTCCAGCGTGGCCGTGCTGGCGGGCAAGGGCAACAACGGCGGCGACGGGCTGTTCGCCGCCGCGCTGCTGGCTGGCCGCGGCATGCGGACGACGGCGGTGCTCACAGCCGGCGCGGCGCACGACGCCGGGCTGGCGGCCTTCCGGAAGGCCGGCGGACACGCTGTGGTCCTCACCGCGGACAACGTAGCCGAACTAGCCGCCGTGGCCGGCGGCGCCGACGTGGTGATCGACGCCATCCTCGGCACCGGAGCCAGCGGCGGACTCCGGGGACCGGCCGCCGAGCTGGTTGCTGCCCTGGGGCGCTCCCGTCCGGCCCTTGTGGTGGCCTGCGACATCCCCAGCGGCGTCGATGCGGACACCGGAGAGGTGAACGCGCCCGTGCTCGCCGCCGATGAGACCGTGACGTTCGGTGCCACCAAGGCGGGCCTGATGGCGGACCCGGGCGCCGATTTCGCCGGCCGCGTGCAGGTCATCGGGATTGGCATCGAGGACGCACTGCCTGAACCGGCGCTCCGCAGGCTTGAGGCAGCAGACCTCGCCGCGCTCCTGCCGCACCCCGGCCGGCGGTCCCACAAATACTCTCGCGGCGTCCTCGGCGTCGTCGCCGGCTCACGGCAATACCCCGGTGCCGCGGTGCTGGCCTGCCAGGGCGCCCTGGCGGCCGGCGTCGGCATGGTCCGCTACCTGGGGCCGCCCGAGGTGGCCGATCTGGTCCGCCAGTCCTGCCCCGAGGTGGTGTGCGGCGACGCCGTCGCGGATGCGCATGTCCAGGCCTGGCTCCTAGGACCGGGCCTTGACGAATCCGCCCACGAGCAGCTGCAGCGGGTCCGCGACGCAGCAGACACGGGGCTGCCGACGGTGGCCGACGCCGGCGCACTGCCCGCGCTGCCCCGGGACCTGGGGCCCCACATGATCCTGACGCCGCATGCCGGCGAACTGGCGGGCCTCCTGGCCAGGTACGGCGTGGAGGCCGCCGACCCTGCGTCCGGCCGGTCCGCCGTGGAGGATGCCACGCTGGCCGCGGCCCGGCAGGCCGCCGCGCTGACGGGTGCTACCGTGCTGCTCAAGGGCGCCACTACGCTCGTCGCTGCGCCCTCCGGCGCCGTTTTCAGCCAGGCGGAGGCGACGCCGTGGATGGCGACGGCGGGCAGCGGCGACGTCCTGGCAGGAGTCCTCGGCGCACTGCTGGCGCAGCTGGCCGACGCGGAGCAGGCCTTCACGGATCGCGGCATCAGCTCCGGGGACCGGTGGGCGTCCATTGCGGCGCTGGCGGCGAGCCTTCACGGCCGTGCCGGAGTCAGGGCCTCCGGCGGGGGACCGGTGACGGCCGGCGGAATCGCCCGGGCCGTCCCCGAGGTGATGCGCGCCACGTAATATAGGGCGGGCGCTGTGCGCCGCGCCAAATGCTAACCCTACTTACAAGTAGTCTGTCTAGAGATGTCCGCACGCACGAGGAGTACACATGGAAGTCTGGCCCGGAACGGCTTACCCGCTGGGAGCCACTTTTGATGGAACCGGCACCAACTTTGCCCTGTTCAGCGAACGCGCGGAGCGGGTGGAACTTTGCATCCTGGCTGATGACCTGACGGAAACCCGGATTGAACTGACCGAGGTAGACGGCTATGTGTGGCACTGCTACCTGCCGCACATCCAGCCCGGGCAAAAATACGGCTACCGCGTTCACGGCCCCTACGACCCGGACAACGGGAACCGCTTCAACCCCAACAAGCTGCTCCTGGACCCCTACGCCAAGGCCATCCAGGGCAAAATCGACTGGGACCCGGCACTCTTCTCCTACAACTTTGGCGACGTTACATCCCGCAATGACGCCGACTCGGCCCCGCACAACATGCACGGCGTGGTCATCAACCCGTTCTTCGACTGGGACAACGACCGCCAGCTGCGCATCCCGTACCACGAGTCAGTCATCTACGAAGCTCACGTCAAGGGCCTGACCGAGCTGCACCCGGAAGTCCCGGAGGACCAGCGCGGCACGTACGCCGGAGTGGCCCACCCGGCCGTGATCGATCACCTCCGGAAACTCGGCGTCACCGCAATCGAACTCATGCCCGTGCACCAGTTCGTCAACGACGGCACCCTGGAAGAAAAGGGCCTCAACAACTACTGGGGCTACAACACCATCGGCTTCTTCGCCCCGCAGAACAGCTACAGCTCCACGGGTGACGTCGGGCACCAGGTTCAGGAATTCAAGGCCATGGTCCGCGACCTTCACAAGGCCGGCATCGAGGTGATCCTGGACGTGGTCTACAACCACACCGCCGAGGGCAACCACCTGGGCCCCACCCTGTCCTTCAAGGGCATCGACAACGCCGCCTACTACCGGCTGGTCGACGGCGACCTGAAGCACTACATGGACTACACGGGCACCGGCAACTCGCTCAACGTCCGGCACCCGCATTCGCTGCAGCTGCTCATGGACTCCCTGCGGTACTGGGTGACGGAAATGCACGTCGACGGGTTCCGCTTCGATCTCGCCTCCACCCTGGCCCGCGAGTTCTATGACGTGGACAAGCTGTCCACCTTCTTCGAACTCATCCAGCAGGACCCGGTAGTTTCGCAGGTCAAGCTGATCGCGGAGCCGTGGGACGTTGGCCCCGGCGGCTACCAGGTGGGCAACTTCCCGCCGCAGTGGACCGAATGGAACGGCAAGTACCGCGACACTGTCCGCGACTTCTGGCGCGGTGAACCGTCCACGCTCGGCGAGTTCGCCTCGCGGCTGACCGGTTCCGCCGACCTCTACGAGAGCTCGGCCCGGCGACCGGTGGCGTCCATCAACTTCGTGACCGCCCACGACGGCTTCACCATGCGCGACCTCGTGTCCTACAACGAGAAGCACAACGACGCCAACGGCGAAGGCAACAACGACGGCGAATCCCACAACCGGTCCTGGAACTGCGGCGCCGAAGGGGAGACGGAAGATGACAAGGTCCTGACACTTCGCGCGCGGCAGCAGCGGAACTTCATCGCGACCCTGCTGCTGTCCCAGGGCGTACCCATGCTCCTGCACGGCGACGAGCTTGGCCGCACCCAGCAAGGCAACAACAACACCTACTGCCAGGACTCCGAGCTCAGCTGGATCCACTGGGATCAGATGGACCAGCCCCTCGTGGAGTTCACCGCCGTGGTCAACAAGATCCGCCACGACCACCCCATATTCCGGCGCAGCCGCTTCTTTGACGGCCGTCCGGTCCGCCGCGGCGAGGGCGAGAAGCTGCCGGACATCGTCTGGCTGAACACCGACGGCAAGGAAATGCTGCCGGAGGACTGGGACAGCGGATTCGGCCGGACCATCGGCGTGTTCTACAACGGCCACGGCATCCAGGAACAGGATTCGCGCGGGCGGCGCATCACTGACGACAGCTTCCTGCTGGCGTTCAACGCCCATGACGACAACGTCGACTTCCGGCTCCCGTCCCGGGAATACACGCCGTTCTGGGAAGTCCTGGTGGACACCGCAGACACGGGCGAAGCCAACGTGCCGCTCAAGGCGGGCTCCAGTCTGCCACTGGCCGCGAAGTCCCTCGTGGTGCTGCGCGCCTATTCGGGCCCGGAGGTGGAAGTGGACTACTCCGCCGCTGCATCCCTGGCCGCCCGGGCCGAGGCTCCCGCCGAAGCAGCCCCCGCTGCGCCAGCTGAGGAAGCTCCGGTCGAGAAGGCTCCGAAGGCTCACGCCGAGGAGGCCCCGGCCGAGAAGGCTCCGAAGGCTCACGCTGAGGAGGCCCCGGCCGAGGAAGCTCACGAGCCTGAGGCCGCACCCGAGCCCGAAAAGGCTCCTGCCAAGGCAGAACCCGAACCGGCAAAGGAAAAGGCTCCGGCCAAGGCTGAAGCCAAGCCCGAACCCGAAACGGAGCCGGCCAAGCGCGCCCCGGGCAAGCGGTCCTCGTCCAAGCCGGCCGCGGCTCCCAAGGCCGCCCCCGCCAAGAAGCCGCGGAACAAGAAGGGCCCTGCTTCATGAGGACGCCCGTCTCGACGTACCGGCTGCAGATCCGTTCCGGCTTTGCGCTGCAGGACGCCGCGGAGATGGTGCCCTACCTGAAGTCGCTCGGCGTGGACTGGATCTACCTTTCGCCGATCCTCACGGCGGAACAGGGTTCGGACCACGGATACGACGTCACCGATCCCTCCGCCATTGATCCCGACCGTGGCGGCGCCGAGGGCCTGCTGGCGGCGTCGACGGCAGCACGGGAAGCCGGCATGGGCGTTCTGGTCGACATCGTGCCCAACCACGTCGGAGTGGCGACGCCGGTCCAGAACCCGTGGTGGTGGTCGCTCCTGAAGGAGGGCCGGCAGTCCCGCTACGCCCAGGCGTTCGACGTCGACTGGGACTTTGGCGGCGGCCGCATCCGGATCCCCGTGCTGGGCGCGGACTCGGACGTGGACGCCCTTGAGGTCCGGGACGGGGAACTGCGCTACTACGACCACCGTTTTCCGCTTGCCGAGGGCACCTATACCGCAGGTGATGACCCCCGCGAGGTCCACGACCGGCAGCACTACGAACTGGTCGGCTGGCGCCGGGCGGACAATGAACTGAACTACCGCCGGTTCTTCGCCGTCAACACCCTGGCCGGGATCCGGGTGGAGCTTCCCGAGGTCTTCGACGAAGCCCACGCTGAGATTGTCCGATGGTTCGATGAAGGCCTGGTAGACGGGCTGCGGATCGACCACCCGGACGGTCTTGCCGATCCGGGCGGGTACCTGCGCCGGCTGCGGGCAGCCACGGGCGGCAGCTACCTGTTGATCGAGAAAATCCTCGAGCCGGGCGAGGAACTTCCGGCCGGCTTCGACTGCGAGGGCACCACGGGCTACGACGCCCTCGCCGACGTCGACCGGGTGTTTGTCGACGCCGGCGGCCAGGAAGTGCTCGACGCCGTCGACGCCGAGCTGCGCGGCGGTAAACCCGCGGACTACGACGAGATGATCCGCGGCACCAAGCGCCGGATCACGGACGGGATCCTGCACTCGGAAATGCTCCGGCTGGCACGCCTGGTCCCGGCCGAAGCAGGCTTGGACCAGGAAGCCGCTGCGGACGCGCTGTCCGAGATCATCGCCGCGTTCCCGGTGTACCGCAGCTACCTCCCCGAGGGCGCGGA
>JBKPJW010000181.1:0-26406 GCA_046730875.1 Actinomycetota bacterium
GCTATAACCCGACCTGCGGCCAAGCCGGCGGCGGTCCCGTTCGGTCCCGGACGGACCGCCTCTGGCCCCGGCCCTCACAAGCTGCCCGGCTCGTCCGCTGAGTGCTTGCAATCTGTTACCGCCGGCAATACCGTCTCGACAAGCGGTTGCGAACCACAGGCGGAGGGAATTTCATGCTGAAGGAAGTCGCGGAGGGCGTTCTAGTTCACGAGAGCGAGTTCATCCAGAGCAACACCGTCGTCGTGCAGGGCCGGGACGGGGTGCTGCTCATCGACCCCGGGATAACGCGCGACGAAATGGCGGCCCTCGCGAACCACCTTCGCGACCTGGGCCAGCCCGTCGTGGCAGGCTTTTCCACTCATCCTGATTGGGACCACGTACTCTGGCACCCGAACTTCGGCGACGCGCCCCGTTACGGCACAGCCCGCTGCGCAGCCTCTATCCGAGATCTGCTGTCGAACGCGGACTGGAAGGACCGCGTAGCCGGCGTACTCCCGCCGGAATACGCCGAGGCGATTCCGATGGATCTGCTCGGTCGCATTACCGGCCTGCCCGCCGAAGCTGCGCAGATTCCTTGGGACGGCCCTAAAATCCGGATCATCGAGCATCAGGCCCATGCCCCAGGCCATGCGGCGCTGTTGATCGAAGAGTACGGCGTCCTCGTCGCCGGCGACATGCTTTCTGACATCCTGATGCCGTTCCTCGACCTAGAGGCCGCCAATCCGATCGAGGACTACCTCGCAGCGCTGCGGCTGCTCGAGAGCGTGGCTGGCGATGTTGATGCCGTCATCCCCGGTCACGGCTCAGTCGGCGGAGCTGAGCAGCTACAGGCACGTATCAAACAGGATCGCGCGTACGTACAGGACCTGCGGGACGGCCGTGTTTCCGACGACCCGCGGGTGGGTCAGTCGGCCACATTGGATTGGCTGCCCGACGTGCATCGATGGCAACTCCAGCGGCTCGCCGAAAGAGAGCAGAACTAGACCCCCGGCTAATGGCCGCTTACCGGGCACTGCAGACTGTCCCGCACAAGTTCCTCAGAGGGTTACCGACCACTTACCGGTGACGGAACAACGCCATATATCGCTGCGATTCAAACCAATGGGGCTTCGGTGGACAGCGCGCGTTCGTGCGCGCCGCAGCGGGCGTTGACTGCCCACCATTTCTCGGATTCGCCTTCGTTGCCGGCCCGCCACCATATACTCCGAATATGCCAATCACGCGCCTCGACCGAGCCATCCACGCCCAACCGTCCGCCCTAGAGCAGTACGAGGGCGATCTGTGAGCGGCGGTCTCGTCGCCCTGCTGGACGACGTCGCAGCCCTGGCCCGCATAGCGGCCGCCTCGGTGGACGACGTCGCTGCCGGAGCCGCCAAGGCGGGGGCCAAGGCTGCCGGCGTGGTAATCGACGACGCCGCCGTCACCCCGCAGTACGTGTCCGGGGCGGACCCGTCTCGCGAACTGCCGATGATCAAGCGGATCTTCTGGGGCTCGCTTCGCAACAAACTGTTGATCATCCTGCCGGCGCTGCTGCTGATCAGCGCCTTCCTCCCGGGAGCCATTCCGTTCATCCTCATGCTGGGCGGCACCTACCTCTGCTACGAGGGTGCCGAGAAGGTCTGGCACAAGCTCCGCGGCGGGCACTCCGTAGAGGAGACAGCGCCGGCAGTCGACCGGGGCCCCGAGGCGGAGGCCAAGGTGATCAAGGGTGCCATCACCACTGACTTCATCCTGTCCTGCGAGATCATGGTCATCTCGATGAACGAGGTGGCCGATGAATCCTTGTGGGTCCGAGCGCTCATCCTGGTCGTTGTAGCGTTCGCCATCACGATCCTCGTGTATGGCGCCGTCGCGCTCATAGTCAAGATGGATGACATCGGCCTGCACCTGACCACCAAGGACTCCGCGGGCTCCCAGCGCTTCGGCGAGCTGCTCGTCAAGGGGATGCCCGCCGTGCTGGCCGCGATCACCCTTATCGGGACGATCGCCATGCTGTGGGTTGGTGGTCACATCATGCTGCAGGGAGCACACGACCTCGGTTGGCACCTGCCATATGACATGGTCCATGCCCTCGAGACACCTTTCGCCGCGATCCCGGTGGTGGGCGGCTTCCTGGCCTGGCTCGTGAACACCCTGTGCTCGGCCGTCCTCGGAGTCGCCTGGGGCCTCATCGTCATGGCGATCCTGCACCCGCTGCTGAAAGTGCTGCCTTTCGGCAAAAAGAAGAACGTGCACGAAGAGGGCGACGTCCGCACCGCACTCGTCGGCCATCCGCCGACGAAACGTAACGCCGATCCCGCCCCTTAGCTCGTGCCTACCGGGGAAGACAATACTGACCGCGGCTAGCAGGGATTTCACAGTTCAATCGGCCTAACATGTCCCACATGAAGACAGCCCGAGAGGCGCGCTCCGCCGCGGTGGTCATTAACGCCGGATCACGCCGAGGGGCGGCCGCCCACGAACTGGCGGTGGACACGATGCAAAGGGCAGGCGTGCCGATCTCCTCCGTGCACCGCGTGCTGTCGGGGGCAGAGCTGGCCGAGACGCTTGACCGAGTGGTTGCGGACGGCCATGACCTGGTGGTTGTCGGTGGCGGCGACGGGACGGTGAGCTACGCCGCCGGTCGAGTTGCCGGCACCGACGTCGTGCTCGGCGTTCTTCCGCTGGGCACCGCCAACGACCTCGCCCGGACGCTTGAGATACCGAATAATCTGGCCGAGGCGTGCGCCGCCGTCGCAGACGGGAAGGTGGTCGACATCGACCTCGGCCGGGCCAATGGTCAGCCATTCCTCAACGTCGCTTCCGTTGGGCTGTCCGTGGGTGTTACCGAGGCTCTGAGCCCCCGCCTCAAGCGGCATATCGGGCCGTTGGCGTACGGCATCGCCACCCTGCGCGCTTATGCCCGGCACCAGGCGTTCCGAGCCCGTCTCGAATTCCCGGACGGGGACCACGAGCCGATGGAGCTCGAGAACCTGCTTCAGGTGGCGGTCGGCAATGGCCGGTACTACGGCGGCGGCAACACGGTCTCCCCGACGGCCGGGATCGATGACCACACTCTTGATATCTACGCAATCCTGGCGGCGCCGATCCGGGAGCACGTGAATATCGCACGGCTGCTCAAGGACGGAAGCTTCATCGAGCACGACCGGGTGTACCACCTGACCAGCCGGCGTGTCCGGCTGGTCACCGAGCCGCCGCTGTCGGTGAACCTCGACGGCGAGATCGCGACGATCACGCCGACCGACTTCACCGTCCAGCGCAACGCCGTTCACGTCGTGGTCCCTCAGAGCAGCAACAGTGCATTGTTCGACGGACCGGGCGTCGCAAGCGGGCCGTCCATTTGAGAGCCTGTAGGCCCCGAGACCGCTAAGGGGCAGCCGAAGTTACCTTTTGAGCGGAGCCCGACGACGGATGTGCTGCGACGGCCGCGGCGTGCTCGGCGAGGACGCCGGTCTGGTGCCTGAGCTTGAGGCGGTACATCAGGACACCTGTGACGATGACGGCGCCGACGAAGAGAACTCCGCCCCACTGCAAGTACCACTCGAACGGCGGTACCGAGTTGTAGATCTCCGGCCGCGGCCAGACCAGGTTCAGGGTCATGGCGCCTCCCCAGAGGACGGCGAGGATGTTCACCGGCAGTCCCCACTTGCCCAGGCTGAAACCGGGCTCGGTGTCGTCATCGGGCAGCGGCCACTTCCTGACCAGACGCCTCCGCAGCATGGGCACCGTGACCAGCAGGTAGGACAGATAGATCAGGACAATGCTGATGCTGGAGAGGATGGTGAAGATGGCCGGCTGGGCAACGTTGACGATCAACGGAATGACCGCGATGATGCCGATGACGATGGCCGCCACCGTGGGGGTCTTCCGGCCCGGATGGACCTTGCTGAGCTGGCGGCTGAAGGGCAGGTTGTTGTCCCGGGCCATGGCAAACATCATCCGGATGGCAGCGGCGTGCACGGCCAGGGTGCAGACGATCACGGCCACCACGATGCACACCAGGAACGCCTTGCCGAACGGGCCGCCCAGCACGGAGAGCACGATGTAATGCAGGCCGCCGTCAGCAGCGCCGAGCTTCGGGTCGCCCAGGTCGGGGGCGGCGAGGAGTCCGCCGAGCAGGATCAGCCCGCCCAGGACGAAGGATGCGGTGATGGCCCGCAGGATGGCCCTGGGCGCAGTCCGCTTCGGGTCCTTTGTTTCCTCACCGAGGGAGCTGGCGGTGTCGAAGCCGTACATGACATAGCCGGACGCCATGGCACCGATAAGAAACACTCCGAAGAAGCCGAGGTCGTGGCCCTCCCCGAAGCCGGCGGTGTCGAACAAAACCTCGGGACCCCGCACTACGTGCCAGGCGAGGGCCAGGATAAGCAGCACCGCCGCAACCAGCTCCACGAACACGCCGATGCTGTTGATCTTGGTCATGAGCTTCACGCCGAAGGCGTTGATGAGGGTGGAGATGCCGATCATAATGCTGGCCAGCAGGACGCCGTTGACCGCGAAATCGTAAGGACCTGTCCCGTCACCGACCAGCTGGAACCCGGACCAGATCTGCGGCAAGGTGAGTTGCAGGGCCAGGGCCACGGCTCCCAGCGCCATGATCGAGGAAATCAGCAGCAGCCAGCCTGCAAGCCAGGCGAAGGTGCCGGAAGAAAGCCTTTTGGCCCAGTTGTACACCGATCCGGCCACCGGGTAGCGGCCGGCCAGTTCGGCGAAGCACAGCGCCACCATCAACTGCCCGGCGAAAACGAGCGGCCACGACCACGCGTAGGCGGGTCCTGCCATCGCGAAACCAAAGTAGAACAGCTGAAAAACACCGGTGAGGATGGAAATGTAGCTGACGCCGGCGGCGAAACTGGCGAACTTGCCGATGCTCCGGTCCAGAGTCTGGGCATAGCCGAACTCGTCCATTCCGCTGGTGTCTGTGCTCTTGCCGGGTCCTGACTTGCTGGGTTTTAGCATGTGAGCTCCTATATCTAAAAGCACGATGGTGATGACCCGCGGCCGCCATTGGACGCAGGTGAAATCAACGGCCGGGCACCAATTCGTGGGCCCCCGGCCGATTTCCCCCAATGTTGTTTCCTAGCCGACTGGGCGCGCCGCCGGTCAGGCGAGTGACGCGCTGAGCTCCCGCTCCGCCGTCGTTGTTTCGACGGTTCCGCTGGCACGGATGAGATCCGCGCAGCGCTCTCCGATCATCATGACGGTGATGTTGGGGTTGACCGTGAGATGTTCAGGCATGACAGAGGCATCGGCGACGCGCAGGCCGGTGACGCCCTTGACCCTCAGCTCGGGGTCGAGCGGCGACATGTCGTCGTCCGCTGGCCCCATGCGGACGGTGCCGACGGGGTGGTAAACGGTGTTGTGCGTCTTGCGGATGTAGTCCTTGAGTTCCTCGTCGGTCTGCGCCTCGATGCCGGGCGAGAGTTCGCGGCCGGTCCATTCGGCCATGGCAGGCTGCGCGGCGATTTCGCGGGCCTTGCGGATACCGGCGACCATGACGCGCATGTCGTGGCCCTCCGGATCAGTGAAGTACCGCGGGTCTACCGCGGGCTTGTCGCGGAAGTCCCGGCTGCGCAGCCGGACGGTGCCGCGAGAGCGGGCGTGGGTGACGTTCGGCGTGAGGCTGAAGCCGTTCTCCGTGGTCGGGTAGCCGTATCGCAGGGTGTTCATGTCGAACGGGACGGAGCCGTAGTGCATCATCAGGTCCGGGCGGTCCAGGCCCTTCTCGGTGGGGGTGAAGATGCCGATCTCCCACCACTGCGTCGAAGTCTGTACCATCGGCTGCTTGGCCTCGAACTGCACGACGCCTTCGGGATGGTCCTGCAGGTGCTCGCCGACGCCGGGGGAGTCGACCAGGACCTCGATGCCGTGCCGAGCGAGGTGCGCGGCCGGGCCGATGCCGGAGAGCATGAGCAGCTTGGGCGAGTCGATGGCGCCGGTGGACAGGACCACCTCGCGACGGGCGGAGAGCCGGTGAGTCCGGCCGAACGCCGAGTCCACGACGTCGACGCCGGTGCAGCGCTTGTCCGCGTCGAACACCAGTTGGCGGGCGCGCAGGCCGGTCAGCAGTGTGAAGTTCTCGCGCTCGATTACCGGGTGGATGTAGGAGACCGAGCTGGAGGAACGGGTGCCGTCCGCGCGGCGGTTGATCTGGAAAAAGTTGGCGCCGTTGATCACGGTGGTGCCGGTGTTGAACTTCGCCCGCGGAATGCCGGCCTGTTCGCAGGCATCCAGGAGCGCGACGCCGGTGGGGTCCGCCGGGGGCACGTTCATCAGGTGCACGGGGCCCGAGTCGCCGTGGTGCGGCGCGTCCGGGCCGGCGTCCTCGTTGGTTTCCAGCCGCTGGTACAGCGGCCAGGCGGCCTCAGCGTTCCAGCCTGTAGCGCCGTACTTTGACTCCCACTCGTCCAGGTCTTCGCGCGGGGCCCAGAAGGCGATGCAGGAGTTGTGGCTGGAGCAGCCGCCCATGACCTTGGCACGGGCGTGGCGCATGAAGGAGTTGCCGTTCTCCTGCGGTTCGATCGGGTAGTCCCAGTCGTAGCCGGAATCCAGCAGCTCCATCCAGCGGTCCAGCTGCAGTACCTCGGGCACGCCACGGTCGTCCGGGCCGGCCTCCACCAGCGCCACGGACACGGCAGGGTCCTCGCTCAGCCGCGCGGCGACTGCAGCTCCGGCGGATCCGCCGCCGATGACGATGTAGTCGAACTCGCGGTCGTTGAGGTTCTCGACGTTGTCGATATGCATCTAGTTCTCCTTGCCGTGGTCAGCGAACCAGCCGGTCACCTGCGGGCTGGTGTTCTGGTAGATGTGCTTGGCTTCCTGATATTCGGCCAGGCCGGTCGGTCCCAGCTCGCGGCCAACGCCGGACTGGCCGAAGCCGCCCCACTCGGCCTGCGGCAGGTAGGGATGGTAGTCGTTGATCCAGACGGTGCCGTGCCGCAGCCGGCCGGCCACGCGCTGGGCCTTGCCGGCGTCCTGGGTCCAGACCGCGCCGGCCAGTCCGTAGACGGTGTCGTTGGCGGTCGCCACCGCCTCGTCCTCGGTGCGGAAGGTCTCGACGGTCACTACCGGTCCGAAGGCTTCATCCACGACGACGGACATTCCCCTGCGCACGCGGTCCAGGACGGTCGGCTGGTAGTAGAAACCGGCGTCGTACTTCTGCCCAACAGGTGCCGCGCCGCCGCACCGCAGCCGTGCACCCTCCTGTACTCCGCGCTGGACGTAGGCGTGGACCTTCTCGCGGTGGGCCGCGGAAATCAGCGGCCCGGTTTCGGCGGCCTCGTCGAACGGGCCGCCGAGGCGGATGCCCTGCGCGCGGCGGACCAGCTCGTCGACGAAGCGCTCGGCGATCGATTCCTCGACCACCAGCCGCGCCCCGGCGGAGCAGACCTGCCCGGAGTGAACAAACGCCCCGTTCAGCGCATTATCGACGGCGGCGTCAAAGTCCGCGTCGGCGAACACCACGTTGGGGTTCTTGCCGCCGAGTTCCAAGGCCACCTTCTTCACGGTGCCGGCGGCGGCCGCGGCAACGCGCTTGCCGGTCTCCAACCCGCCGGTAAAGGAGACGAGGTCGACGTCGGCGTGTTCCGAGAGCGGTGCGCCAGCCTCGGCGCCGGGGCCGGTCACGAGGTTGGCGACGCCGTCCGGCAGGCCGAGGTCCTGCAGCAGCTGCATGGCCAGGATGGCGGTAGACGGGGTCAGCTCGGCGGGCTTGAGCACGAACGTGCAGCCGGCGGCCAGTGCGGGCGCGATCTTCCAGGCGGCTTGGAGCAGGGGGTAGTTCCACGGTGTGATCAAGCCGCAGACACCGACCGGCTCGTAGGCAATCCTGCTGACGACGGCGGGGTTCCCCGCGTCGACCACGCGGCCCGCCTGCTGCCCGGCGAGCCTTCCGAAGTATTCAAAGCAGGCGGCGATGTCGTCTATGTCGATCCGGCTTTCGGTGATCCGTTTCCCGGTGTCCAGCGATTCGGCGCGGGCGAATTTTTCGCGGCGCTCACGCAGTTCCGCGGCGACCTTGAGCAGGAAGGCGCCGCGCTCAGGTGCCGGGACGGAGGCCCAGACGCCGGAGTCGAAGGCCGCACGGGCCGCAGCGATGGCGCGCTCGGCGTCCTCCCGGCCGGCCTCGGACACCGTGGCGACCAGTTCGCCGTCGGCCGGGTTGCGGATTTGGCGCACCGCGCTGGACGCGGCCGGCTCCCACGCGCCGTTGATGAACAGGGTGGATGCGGTTTCGGTCAAGGTGTCTCCTTTGGTAGTACGGCGACGGCTCGTCGACGGTCTTCTAGTCGGTCTCCCGGTCCGCCTTGGGCGGGCCGTTTTTGGCGACCGTGCTGCAGGGCTGGGCGTCAGGCTGCTGGTGCAGGAACTCCAGGCACACCTGGTGGTGGGCCGTCGCGTCGGCGACCTCGCATAGCCAGGAGGTTGTGGTCATGGCTGCCCTAGAGCGGGAACACTCGATCCGTTAGTGTGTCCCGCCACCCCGCACCAGTCAGTGAGGTCCCTCTGGACCGGAGTCGATCTGGTACTGGTCCGGTGTGACTTGAGTCATAGCATTGAGAGTAATGCAGGTTGAACAAGTGTTCAAGACTTCGGCTGAACAAATGTTCAAGGATGGTCGGTCGTGTCCCGCTGCCGCCTGATGAAGTGGGCTTCAGGACTCCTGAGGCTCGGCGCCCAGGCCGTACTTGTTTTGACGCGAAACGGCGAAGGCGATTTGCTCCGTGCGGGCGATGCCTCGCTGGATGGATTCCCTGTCTATGCCGAGAAGCGTTGTTAGCCACATGCCGTTTTGTACGATCACAATGTCGTCTGCTCGCTCCCTGCACTCATCGCGGGAAAGCTCGGGTCGGGCGTTCCCTATCAGCGTCGCGAGCCCATCGAGATATCGCTCGAACGCCGCCGCGTTAATCAGTGCAAAGTCTTCGTGGGCCTGCGCGAGGGCCCAAAGGTGGAGACGCAGAGATAGGTATCGTGTGGTCAGGAGGTCCGGGTCCGCAACGCGCCGGAGAGCCTTGCGGAGCTGTTCGTCCGGGGGCGATGCCGGGTCGGGCTCGACGAGCCTAAGGTCGTGCTCGTCGATTCGGTGCAGGGCCGCACGGATCAAGCTGGACTTGTCTTCGAAGTAGTAGTTCACGAGCCCCAGTGCGACGCCGGCTTCGCGCGCCACGGCGCGCATATTGACACCTGCGATGCCGTGGCGGGACAGCAGCTCCAGCGCCGCTTCGAGAATGCGCGACTGCCTATCAATCTGTTCGCCGGAGTTCACGGTGCTTGTATCCACCCGGCCAGACTATGGGGAAACCCGGATGAGTGCATCTTGCCCACCAGGCAGAGGAAGGTCGCGGCCCTTTGCCGGGAGGGCTTACAGCATGTCGCGGGGGCGAACGCTTCATTGACAAGTCGTTGATGAAGCCTTCTACCCGCTCTTCGTCACGCCTTACGCAAGATCGGGGGAGCTGCTGACGATGTAATCCAATGCGGCGGGGCCGGACATGGCCAGAGTGTTGTCGTCAGGCTTGATCCGGCGTGTTTGGAGGGCCGCCCAAAGCGCTTCTGCCGGCTCCGGTTGGCTGTGGTTTATCACGCACCAGCTGGTGTACAACCCGTACAGCTCCTCCTTGTCCAACCCTCCCTCGGTTTCCCGGTCGGTTGTCAACGCCTCTGCAAGGAACCCATCAAAATGCCCACTCATAGCCGTTCCTTTTTCTCGTTCGCATCTCCAGGATGCTCCGCCGACGACACTGGACGGCCGGGTGACCGCTCGGCTGCCAACGTTGAATTTATGCCAGGAGGACCACTCTGTCTAGTTCGGGTCCGGCGACCTGCATCGCGCACGTGATCTGGAGCACTTCCCGCTACGCGGCTTGCCAGTACTGGGAGGAAATGGCCCGGGATCTGCGCCTGGTGCCGAGTCCGAGCTGAGGGGGCCTGTACGCACGTCGCCCCAACTCGCCGCTGGCGCACTGGACATCTCCGACCGTTACTTCCCCGAAGTAGTTCATCTGCGCCGGTAAGGAAGGGACCGACGCCGTCACCAACCACCGCGCGTCGGCGTATGTCCCTTTCGGGCATCGTCGGGCATTGCCATTTCGGCCCGCAGGCCTAGGAGCCGGATCGGGCGGCCCGCTTCGATTCCGGCTGCGAGGTCCAAGGCCCGGGCGAGGATTTCGTTCCGGTCGAATGTTTCGGGAATTTTCCTCGCGTGTGTCTTGGTGAAGAACGGCGCGTACCGAACCTTCAGGGTCAGCCCAACTACGGGCCGTCCTTCGGCCACAACGTCCTCAAGGACACGCGCTGTCAGCTCCCTTACGGCGTCGTCCACCTGGGCGGGCTCGGTCAGGTCCCGCTGGAAGGTGGTCTCCCGGCTATGCCCGCGGGCAACCCACGGGGTGTCGTCCACAACGCTGGCGCCGTCCCCGCGTCCGAGCTCCGCGTACCAGGGACCCATTTTGGGGCCGAACTCCGGGACCAGGTCTTGGGGATCAGACGCGGCGAGCTCGGCAACTGTGTAGATGCCGAGTTTGGCCAGCCGGGCCGACACTTTGGTGCCGACGCCCCACAGGTCCTGGGTGGGCCGACTGCCCATCACGTCGAGCCAGTTCCCGGCAGTGAGACGGAAGACGCCGGCCGGCTTGCCGAAACCGGTGGCGACCTTGGCTCGGACCAGGGTGTCGCCGATGCCCACGCTGCAATGCAGCTGCGTTCGCTCCAGCACAGCCGCCTGCATCTGCCGGGCGTAGGCTTCCGGATTCTCTGTCTCGGTGCCTACAAAGGCTTCATCCCAACCCAGCACCTGCACCGTGGCGCCGGGCTGCGCACGCAGGGTAGCCATCACCGTTTCAGACGCCGCGAGGTAAGCCTCCTGATCGACAGGCAGGATCACAGCGTCGGGCACTTTCCGGGCCGCAATGCGTAAGGGCATTCCGGAACCCACGCCGAACGCCCTGGCTTCGTAGGATGCGGTCGACACCACGGCTCGTTCCGTAGGGTCGCCCCGACCGCCGACAATGATCGGCTTGCCCGCAAGCTCCGGCCGCCGGAGCACCTCGACCGCCGCGATGAACTGGTCGAGATCGACGTGCAGCACCCACAGGATTCCGCTCACGCCACCAGTCTGCCCTAAACATCCCTGGCAAGCATCGGCTCTCCTCCGAGCTTGGCTGCGATTGATGACGGGTTGGGTACCCGGTCGGATCCTGGCTCGCTAGGCTTTGTCCATGGACGGGAGCGAAATATGACCCAACGGACCTACCCGCAGGGCGTCCCTTGTTGGATCGATACCGAGCAGCCTGACGTCGAGGCGGCAACCGAGTTCTACACCGGAATCTTTGGCTGGACGTTCGAGGACGCCATGCCGCCGGGAGCGCCGGGCCGCTACTTGATAGCGAAGCTCGACGGCCGGGACGTCGCTGGGCTGGCCAGCACCCAGGGTGCCGCGGCGTGGAGTACCTATATATCCGTCGAGGACGCGGATGCCGCAGTGCAGCGGCTGGTCACTGCCGGCGCTACGGTGCGATCGGCGCCTGCCGATGCGGGAGAGGGCGGCCGCAGTGCGGCGCTGACCGATCCGGAGGGCGCCGAGTTCCGCATCTGGCAGGCCAGGCGACGATTGGGGGCACAGGTGGCCAATCAGCCAGGGGCGTGGAATTTCAGCGATCTTCACACGGCTAACCCCGGCGCGGCCATTAGGTTCTACGAGGACGCGTTCGGTTGGCAGGTCGACGATCTCGGCTTCGCGATGTTGGTCCGCAGGACCGGTTATGGGGACCACCTTGAGGCGACAGTCGATCCGGGTATCCGGGCGCGGCAGTCAGTGCTGGCCGCCCCGCCTGGCTTCGAGGATGCGATCGCCTGGATTGCGACCAGCGCCCCTGACGAGCCGTCGCGCTGGCACGTCTCGTTCACCGTGGCCGACCGGGACCGGACAGTGGTTGATGCGAAGCGACTCGGCGCCCAGGTGCTTGGGCAGGACGACACCGAGTGGACGCGCACGGCACTGATCCGCGACCCCCAGGGGGCGGAGTTTACCGCGAGCCAGTTCACGCCCCCGTCGGGCTGAGCCCATCCTTCATCACACGGCAGTCACGGCCTTCTCCTCATTCACAGGGCGGCTATGGTCCTTCCGCCCGGCCGGGGTTGAACCTCGTTCCGCGGCCTCCGCTCTGGGGTCTTGAACGATATTCGGACAGGGGGAAGGATCGGGCTGCATTGCAGGCACAAGGAAGGCGGATTTCTAATGGCGGGAATGCCGTCAGCCACGGTGGAAGTGAGTAACATCCTGGTCCGGCGCCTCGTCCGGGACCAGAGGCCCGACCTCGGCGATTGTCCTTTGGCACGGGTTGCGAACGGCTGGGACAATGCGACCTTCCGGCTCGGTGACGGCCTGGCCGTCCGGCTGCCGCGCAGGGCGGAGGCTGTTTCGTTGATACTGCATGAGCAGCGTTATCTTCCGGAGATAGCTCGCCGGTCCCCGGTTGCGGTTCCTGTCCCCGTCCATGCCGGCAGGCCGACGTCGGACTTTCCATGGCCGTGGAGCATCGTGCGTTGGGTCCCCGGAGCCGCTGCGGCCGACGTCGGCCCGGCAGGCCGCGGGCCGGCGGCGAAAGGCCTGGCCGATTTCCTGCTGTCCCTTCACGTGCCCGCCGAAACCGGCGTCCCGGTGAACCCATTCCGAGGCGTGCCGCTGGCAGACCGTGACCTTGTGTTGATGGAACGGCTCGAGGACCACGAACGCTACCCGCAGGCTGCGGCGCTAAGGGCGGTGTGGGCGAAGGCCCGTGCCGCCAAAGCCTGGAATGGTCCGGCGATGATGCTCCACGGGGACCTCCACCCCGGCAACATCCTGCTGGCGGACGATGGCTCCCTGGCCGGCGTCATCGATTTCGGCGACGTCGGGGCAGGGGACCCGGCTGTCGATCTTGCGGTGGGGTGGCTGATGTTCGACGCCGGCACTCGCCAGCGCTTCATGGGCGCCTTTGGCTCCGCAGTGGAACGGGACACCTGGGTGAGGGCCCGTGGCTGGGCTCTCATCCTGTCCACCGCCATGCTGAGCAACTCCGATGATAATCCGCGGATGTTCGCCGTAGGAAAGTTCGGGGTCGGGCAGATCCTGGATGACGGACTTTGCCTGCAACTCTGACGCCGACGTTATTGTCAGTGGCCCCTCATATGCTGTGAGTGTGGAAGGCAGAGCAGCTGCGGAGACGTTGGAGGCCATGGAGGCCTCTCTCGCAGCGTTGACTGCATTTGCCGGTCGCCGAGCCGGGAACGCGGTCTCGAGTGGCGCTGACCTTCTTCGGGACGAAGCGGACTCGTGCCTGGCCGGTTTGGCTGAGGTGGTCAGCATGGAAGCCAGGCTGGCTGCGCTGAAAGTGCGCTTCGCGGCCGGATATGCCCGCACTTCCGCCGCGATGGCAGCCCCGGCCGTTTCCCCGCAGGAGCGCACCGCCCAGGCAATGGCGGTGACAGCAGAGGTGGCCTGTGTCCTGACTGTGAGTGAAAGATCGGCGGCGGCGCTCCTGGCGGAGTCTGCGACCCTGACTACCGGGTTGCCCCTGACGTTGTGTGCGCTGCAGGCAGGAAGCATTTCATGGCAACACGCCCGGGTGATGTGTGATGAAACGTCCGGTCTGGATCCCGCCGGGGCGGCTGCTCTGGAGGGCCATTTCCTGGACCCCGAAGCACCCTTTGCCGCACGTGGCTGCCCCGCGGGGGAGCTGGTGCCGGGCAGGTTCCGGGCCAAGGCGCGCAGATGGCGTGAGGTGCACCATCCTGTAAGCATCGAAGCGCGCCACCGCAAGGGTGTGGAGGATCGTCGGCTGGAATATGTGCCGGACCGGGACGGCATGGCCTGGCTCTCAGCCTATGTGACTGCGGATGTGGCGGTGGCTGGATGGTCACGTGCCACGGAGGCCGCGCGTGCCCTGCAGGGACCGAATGAATCCCGGACCCTGACCCAGCTCCGTGCGGACATCGCTGCTGACTGGCTGCTGGCGGGGGTGGCGGAAGGAACTCCGTCACCCAAGGCGCAGGTCCTGGTGACCGTGCCGGTGCTGTCCCTTTTGGGCGCCGGAACGGAACCGGCCACGCTGGACGGGTATGGTCCCGTTCCGCCGAGCATCGCCCGCCGGCTTGTAGGGGATGGCGCCGGATCGTTCCTGCGTGTGCTGACCGATCCGCGCAACGGAGCGCCGCTGGAAATCGGACGGACCAGCTACCGGGTTCCGAAGGCGATGCGCCAATGGTTGCGGCTTCGGGATGGCCGATGCCCTTTTCCCGGCTGCAATAACCATTCCCTGGATAACGAAGCGGATCATCTGCTGGCTTGGGCCGAGGGAGGCGGCACCGGCATCACCAACCTGGGCCAGCCATGCCGGCGGCACCACCGACTCAGACACACCACAGCATGGAGGCCGGTTGACGCCACCCGGGACCAGCCACCCGGCTGGATCTCACCCGCGGGACGGTCCTATCCCAGCGAACAACAAGACTGGGAACCACCACACTGGCCGCAGCACCTCGGCCGCGCGGGTGAAGAGCGGGAGTTCGAACCGCCCGACCGGCCCGACGTAATGGCCGGTATGGACGGACCCGGAGAGACCGGGCCACCACTACCGGTGGATCCCTTTCCTGACTGGGCACTGTTCATCGCGGCGTAGGATCGCGCTCCATGTTCGTGGCCGATGCCCTCCATCCACCAGGCTCCCTGGTCTGGCACCGTCCGCCGAGCCTTGGAAACTTCTGACGGTTATGAGCTAACTTAGGTGCAAAACAGGCGGAATGCTTGCTACTCTGAAATCTGCACCTAAAGAGAGTGAGCAACGATGCTTCTCGAAAGAGACCTCATCCAGTCCGTCGGCTTCCGCAACATTACGGAGGGCGGGCGTGTAACCGGCTTTCAGTTCCGAGTCCGAATGCCTTCATACCGGGGCATGGCGGCGTCCCTCATCGACGGCATTGCCGTTCGCATTGGCAACATCATCGACGTTGGACCTGACGTTCCGCTTTGGACGTTCGGTGACCGGACCTACACCCTGCAGCAGCTCTGGGACAGCGAGGGCGTGCGCTGGCCCTTGGACGAAGCTGCCGTGGTCACCGTTCCCCTCGAGGGCGGCCTGCCGCAGGGCGTCCATGAACTCTCCATCGAGCTGCGGTTGCGCATGTCCTACATCCCGGTGGAGCACCAGCCCACCGTGCACCGGACCAGCCGCAAGGTGACGCTCGCACCGGAAGGCGGCGAAGGCTCCTTCCGCTACGGCGTTTCCCTGTACAGCTTCATGGGCGACTATGGCACGGTCATGGATCTGGAAACGGCGATGGCCGCCGTCGCGGATGTGGGAGCCACCGGCGTCGAGATCCTCGGAGAGGGCCATGTCCCCAACTATCCGGAACCGTCCCCCGCCTGGATCGACAACTGGTTCGGCCTCCTGGAGAAGTACTCGCTGGAGCCCACGAACTACGGCTCCTGGATTGACACCCGTCTTCACCCGGGACGGATCATGACCGTTGCCGAGGGTGCTTCTGCCCTGCAGCGGGACCTGCGGCTTGCCAACCAACTGGGTTTCGGCTTCGTGCGCCCTAAGATCGGCGTCGTATCCAGCGACCTGGTCCCGGACCCCATCTGGACCGAGTCTGTTGAACGCTCCCTTGATCTGGCCCACGAGTTGGGGATCATCATTTGCCCGGAGATCCATGCGCCGACGCCCATCAAACACTCCGTTGTCGAGGACTACATCGCACTCATCGAACGGACCGGAACCAAGAACTTCGGACTCCTGATCGACACTGGAATCTTCCAGGACCGGCCCATCCCGCTGCGCGAAGGGGAGACCCGCGAAACCCGGCCCGCCTTCCTTGACGGCATCGGCGTCGATCCCGCCGACTTGGCGGACATCGCGAAGTACGTTGTGTTCGTGCAGGCCAAGTTCCACGACATCAACGAACAGTTGGAAGACCAGCAGATTCCCTGGGTGCCCGTCCTCAAGGCCCTCAAGGACACCGGCTACACCGGTTATCTCTCCAGCGAATACGAAGGCGAACGCACGCCGTGGCGCGCCATCGAGCAGGTGCGGCGCCAGCACGCCCTGATCCGCCGCATCACCGGCGAACTCGCCTGACCCATCCCATCTCGCAGCAAAGGGAACAACAATGCCAAACGGACTTCTTGACGATGCAAGCCTCCGCACCCACCCCGACGGCCTCGCGCTGGCCCTGACTCTTCCGTGGTACCGGAGCCTGTGGCTCTCCTCGGTCTCCAGCCTGCGGCTCACCGTCGACGGCCAGGGAGTCCCCGCCGAGGACCTGGTCCTGGAACTGGGCGGTGTCCGCTACGCGCTTCCGGACCTGCCCGCCCAAAGCGAAACTCTCTGGTACCTCCAGGAACATCCGCTGCTCATCGCCAAAACAAAGAGCCCTGTTGCCCTGGGCGAGCAGCACACCATCCAGCTCATCGGTGAGCTGCGGCTGCCCTACATGCAGATTGCCCCCGGCCAGGACGGCGGTCCCGGCATGTACGTCCCCAACTTCGTCAACCAGACACTGGAGCTGACCGTCACGGACAGGGCGGCTGCGGCGCCGGAACTGACGGCGGCCGTTACCCCGGCCCCGCCGAAAGCCGAGGACGATCCGTTCTCGCTGGGGCTCACCCTCTACTCGGCAAGTGCCGAATTCCGGGCCGGCTGGTACGACTTTGGCGGTCTGCTTAGTCGCGTGGCCGAACTGGGCATCGGCCCCGGAATCGAGATTGTGGCATCGCAGGTCCTGCCTACCTATCCCAACGTGACTGATGACTTCGCGCGCTCGTGGGAGAAGGCCTTCGACAAGCACGGCTTCACCGCCAGCTCCTTCGGTGCCAACCTGGACATGGGACGCCGCCGTGACCGTGATATGACCCCGGATGAGGAATACGAGTTCACCGAGACGCTCTTCCACGGGGCTAAGAAGCTCGGTTTCCCGCTCGTCCGCATCCAGAGCGCGAAGCCGGAGTTGCTTCGCCGGCTGCTGCCGCTCGCGGAGGACCTGGAACTCAAGCTTGCCTACGAGATCCACGCCCCGCTGGGGCCCAACTCGCCGGAGATCATGAAGGTCCGCGACGTCTATGCGGAGCTTGATTCACCACTGCTGGGCTTCGTGGCTGACTTCTCCTCAACCATGCACAGCATGTCTCCCACGCTCCTGCGAGCGGTCCGTCGTGCCGGACTGGACGACGAAGCCGTTGAAAGGCTGCAGGGCATCTGGGCCACCGACGCCCCGATGCGGGTGCGGCAGGAGGAGTTCATTGCGTACCTGCGCGGACGGGACTTCGATCCTGCCCGGCTTGGGTCCTTCGCTCACCTGGCTTTCAATATGCACGGCCATGTCAGCCCCAAGGAGTGGGCTGACATCATGCCGCAAATCATGCACGTCCACGCGAAGTTCTACGACATTGATGAGCACGGCAACGAGCCGGCCATCGACTATCCGGAACTCGTCCGCGTGTTCGTCGAAGGCGGCTACCGAGGCTACTGGTCCAGCGAGTGGGAAGGCCATGCCTTTGCCGAACTCGGCGATGTGGATCCGCTGCTGCTGGTCCGTCAGCAGCACGACCTGATCCGCAAGAGCATGCGTACGGCGCTGGCATCAGCCTGACCCTGCCGAACCAAATCTCCCGTGAGCTCGATGCCCGTCCGTTTACCCGGCCGGGCATCGAGGCATTTAAGGGACTTCTTTGGTTGCGGCAGCTGCCACGATGTCTCCGGCCTCTTTGAAGAGACCCCGCATCCACTCATGCTCCGAGTCGCGATTGTGCACGGGGTGCCACCACAAAGCATTAACCAGCGGCGTGGCATCGAAGGGCAGCGGCAGGATCCGCACACCGCCCACACGCAACGCGAACGGTACCAGCGCCGCCTGGATGAGCGCGATCCGGTTGGTCCCCACCACAAAGTGAGGCAAAGACTGGAAACTTTCAACAACCACGTCCACGCGGGGCTCAACACCCAGCTGCTGGATCTGCCGTTCCGCCGAGGTTGAGGCCGAGCGGGTCTGATAGGTCATCACCCAGGGGAGTTCGGCGATGTTCTCCATGGTGATCCGCTCACCGACGCTCTCATTGGACGAGGAGACCACGGCCACCCACCCGTCCCTCCACAGGTCCAGGTAGGGGAGCCCGCTGAGGAATCCATGGGGAATCACCATGCCGTCCACGGAACGGAGGCGGTTGACCGCATCCTCCACCACCATCGGGTTGTGGAGCATAAACCGGAAGCGGACCCCTGGCGCCCGCTCGGCTGCAAGCTCGGAAGCAACCCGGCCAATGGTAGTGAAGCCGTAATCCGAGCCGTAGATGGAAAACTCGCGTTCGGATTCCGTGGGCTCCCAGCTGGCCTGGCTTTCGAAGACACGGCGTGCGGCCTCGAGTGCGGTGGTGGTGTGCTCCGCGAGGCGCAGGGCGAAGGGGGTGAGCTCGTAAGCATTTCCGCGACGGGCCAGGATCGGGTCCCCGAAATGGGATCGGAGCCGGGCGAGGGAAGCACTGAGCGCTGGCTGGCTGAGGTGCAGCCGTTCGGCCGCCCTGGTCACGCTCCGTTCAGTAATGAGGGCATCCAGGGAGATCAGCAAATTCAGGTCTAGCCGGGAAAGCAGGACATGGTTCGTCACGGCGGGCCCTTCAACGGTGAACTAGATTGCCCACTGTATCAGTGGCATCGATGCTATGGGCAATGCACATCATGCTCTTCTATGCAATAAGACTTTTGCGACCCCGGTCAAACTTATGTCTGTCATCGGCAAGACTTATGTGCTTTTTCGGCACATCTCCTGCATACTGATGAGTGACCGGGGTCACGGCTCCCGGAAATTCTTCGACAATGAAGTCAGAAAGGCTGGACATGACACAGCACCGTCGCTATTCGGCTCTGAAGGTCGGCGCCCTCGCCGTCCCGACGATCGCAGCCCTCGTCCTCACCGGCTGCTCGGCCCCCGCCGGCAGCAGTTCCCCCGCAGGTGGCTCTCAGGAATTTTCCCTGTCCTTCGCCACGTCCAACACCGTTGAGAGCCCGTACCAGGTGCTGGCCGAGAAGTACATGAAGTCGAACCCGAACGTCAAGATCACGTTCAACCCGCAGCCCAATGACTCCTATGACCAGACCCTCCGCACCCAGCTCCAGGCTGGAAACGCGTCTGACGTCGTAGTGACTTCGCCGGGTTCCGGCACCGGCCGGAGCATCCTGCCGCTCGTTCAGGCAGGCTTCCTTGAGCCGCTGGATGACGCCGCAAAGGTACTTGTTCCCAAGGGCAGCGAGACCCTCTTCGGAGCCGACGGAAAGGTCTACGGCCAGGCGGCGGAAATCACGGTGGTTGGCCTGGTGGCCAACGAGACGGCCGCCAAGGCAGCCGGCATTGCAGATTTTCCGTCAGATTTTGCGGCCCTTGAAGATCAGTGCAAGTCACTCGCATCGTCCGGCAAGTCGTTCATCGCCTTGGCCGGCTCCGCTGCTCCCAACACCGGCCTGATGGCCATGTCCCTCGCAGCGTCACGGGTCTACGCGGAAGACCCGAAGTGGAACGAAAAGCGAACCGCCAACCAGACCACCTTCGCCGGCTCGGACGGCTGGAAAGCATCTCTCGAGGCAGTCGCCAAACTCAATGACGCGGGCTGCTTCCAGAAGGGCGCTGCAGGTGCCGGCTTCGATGCAATCACCAAGGGCATGGCCAGCGGAACCTCGGTTGCCGGATTCATCCCCGGACCCAGCTGGAAGCAGCTGAAGTCCGCCGCTGCCGAGTCCGATTTCGATGTGCGCGCGCTGCCGGCAGAAAAGAGCTCGGGTAAGGGTTTCGTCTTCGCCAGCGCGAACTACGCATTTTCCATCAACGCGGCGTCCAAGAACAAGGATGCGGCCAAGGCGTTCCTCGACTGGGCGGCCCAGGCTGAGCAGACCAAGGCCTTCGCAGAAATCGATGGCGCCCTGCCGGTTACCGGCCTGGACAGCTACGACTTCAATGGCAGTGCCTACAAGAACGTCGGCGAGCTCATCAAGGGCGGAAAGTACGGCCCGCTGCCGAACAGCCAGTGGTCCAACTCTGCCGTGTATGACGCGCTCGCCACCGGCGTCCAGGGCCTCATTACCGGCCAGAAGACTGCTGACCAGGTACTCCAGGCCATGGATACGGCGTGGGGACAGTAACAGTTTTCACGTCGCTTAAGCTCGGATGACTCAAAGGGACAAGCAAGGATAACTATGACTGCGACGATTCAAACAAAAAGCGAAGCAGCTGAGGCACCCCGGCGAGGCAGGCGCACCCCGGGGGCGGGCCCCAACGCCCGTCCCCGGGGCCGGGCCGTCGAGTTCGGACATTGGTGGTGGGCTCTGCCGGGGATTGTCCTGGTCATTGCCATCCACTACGTGGCAACGAGTGTCGGCGGATTCTTCGCCTTCACCAACTGGACAGGCATCGGCTCGTTCAAGATGGTCGGGTGGCAGAACTTCGAAACGATTTTCAAGGACCCCACCAGGCTCGGTGCCCTGCTCAATACGCTCTTCCTGGCCTTCGGCTCGGTCTTGCTCGGGAACGTAGCCGGACTCGTCATCGCCCTCGGACTGAACCGGATCATCAAAACCCGCTACATCCTCCGGACCCTCTTCTTCATGCCCGTCGTGCTCAGTCCGCTGGCCACGGCCTACGTCTGGAAGTACATCTTCGACTTCGACGGGCCCATCAACGTCTTCCTCACCTCAATCGGTGCCGGTGACCTCGCCAAACCGTGGCTGGCGGACCCGCAGTGGGCTATCTGGACGGTGCTGGTGGTACTCGTCTGGGGCTCCACCGGCTTCGCCATGGTGATCTTTATGGCTGGGCTGGCCGGCGTTCCGGTGGAGGTCGAGGAGGCAGCCGCCATCGACGGCGCCAACCTGTGGCAGCGCTTTCGGAACGTCACGCTGCCTGCCATCCGCCCCGCCGTCGCCATTGCAACCACGCTGGGAATCGTTCAGGGGCTTCGGGTCTTTGATCCCATCATGGCCTTGACCAGTGGAGGGCCGGCCGGTGCAACCGAAACGCTTGCCACCCAGGTCTACAAACAGGCATTTGCACTCGGAAACTTCGGTGGCGGTGCCGCCCTGGCACTAGTGCTCGCAGCCATCATTTTGTTCTTCGCCGTTATCCAGCAGCGGCTGACGCGATCGAATCCCGAGGACTGAAAAATGTTCCGCTACACCAAGCTCACCCTGCTCCGCGAAATTGGCCTTTGGGCTCTCGCGCTGGTCTTCCTCGCACCGTTCTACTTCCTGGTGACTACCGCACTGAAGCCCGACAGCGAGATGTACACGTCGTCACCATTGGCCCCGCCGAAGAACCCGGACTTCAGCAACTTCGTGGCTGTCCTGACGGCCACAGGCAACTCCAACGTTGTGATGGGGCTTGTGAACAGCATTATCATCACCGCGGGGAGCATCGTCGGACTCATCGCCCTTGGTTCCATTACCGGATACGTCATCTCCCGCAGCACGCGACGCTGGAGCAAGGGCGCGTACTACCTCTTCCTGATTGCCATCATCCTTCCCGGACAACTCGGCGCCGTGCCCCTCTACATGGGTGCACGCGCCATGGGACTCACAGGGTCGGCATGGGGCCTGATCATCCTGTACACCGGGATGCTCCTTCCGCTGTCGATCTTCCTGTATGCCAACTTCTTCCGTGGCCTTGGCACCGACTACGAGGAGGCAGCAACTATCGACGGGGCCAGCAAGACTCAGGTCTTTTCCAAGGTTGTCTTTCCCATGATGGCTCCCGCCACAGGAACAGTCACTATCTTCGCCGGGCTCATAGTGTGGAACGACTTTTTCACCTCGCTGATCTTCCTGGGCGGCTCTGCGAACCAGACGCTGCCCGTGGCCATGTACTACTACATCGGCTCCCTGGTCTCTAAGTGGAACTCGATCTTTGCGATAGTGATCGTCTCCATGATTCCCATTCTTGCCCTGTTCCTTTTCGCGCAGAGGCGGTTCATCCAAGGCTTCTCCGGCGGCCTGAAGGGCTGACCCGGGATGAGTGACAACCGCGCAGCGTTCGAGCGTTTCGTGGAAATTTTCTACACCCAAAAACGGGTGCGTGAAGCGTTCGACTTCCTTGTTGCCGGCGACTACCGGCAACACAACCCAACCATTCCTGACGGGCCTGAGGCGGCAGTCAGAATGCTGACACCGAAGTTCGATGGATCACCGGACTCCCGGTTCGAGGTCCAGCGCATCCTGGTGGACGGTGACCTGGCAATGGTGCATGTACGCGCTTCAGGTCCCGGGCGTCCCGACGCCGCCGTCGCCGACATCTACCGCTTCGAAAACGGGCGGATTGTCGAGCACTGGGACGTGCTCCAGCCGGTACCAGAGCATCCGGTCCACGACCACCCCATGTTTTAGAGCACCCTTCCAACTCTCCAGGAGACAGCCATGTTCCAACTTTCGCCCAATATCGACCTTTTGTTCGCCGAAGCAGGCGAAAGTGCCGCGGACCGGGTCCGCGCTGCGGCCGCCGCCGGCTTCGACGCCGTCGAGATGTGGGGCCCGACGGGCAAGGACATTCCGGCCCTCCAAGACGCGCTCGGGGAAACC
The DNA here is from genome assembly GCA_046730875.1 of Actinomycetota bacterium. Taxonomy (GTDB): domain Bacteria; phylum Actinomycetota; class Actinomycetes; order Actinomycetales; family Micrococcaceae; genus Arthrobacter. The sequence goes on from JBKPJW010000181.1 coordinate 22,590, forward strand.
GGAGTCCAGCTCACCGCCCAGCTCGCGGAACCGCGCATGCAGTTCATGATCCCGCCCCGGAACCACGAGCCCTTCTACGAGGGGCTGGACGCCGGTGTTGCGGTGGCGCAGCAGCTCGGCTGCCCCCGCATCGTTGTGGGCAGCGGCACAGGATTCGGCGGGCGCAAGCGGCAGGACCAGCTGGACGAGCTGATCGAGATCTTCACCCGTGGTGTCGCGCACATCGAGGGGTCGGGCATCACCCTGGTCCTCGAGCCGGTGAACGTCAGGGTGGACCACCCTGGGGCGCTCCTTGACCGGACCTCGGAAGCCGTTTATATCGCCCGGGGCGTGAATTCCCCGAACTTCGGCGTCCTCTACGACCTGTACCACTCCACCGTCGAGGGCGAGGACGTGGCCGCCGAGCTCGCCAACGCCGGCGACCTTATCAAGTACGTGCAAATCGCCGATGCGCCGGGACGCGGGGAACCAGGCTCGGGATCCATCGACTGGCCCGGCCGGCTCGCAGACCTGCAGAACAGCGGCTACACGGGCCCGATCGGGCTTGAGTACTATCCGACGATCGACTCGGCAAAGTCCGTGCGCCGCATCCAGGAACTGGTGGCGGGGCGGTGAGCAGCAACCGGTATCCCGACGCCGTCGACGTCGCCATCGTTGGCAGCGGCCCGACGGCGTCAACGTACGCACGGATCCTTAGCGAAGAAGCGCCCGGCACCACCATCGCCATGTTCGAAGTGGGCCCCACGGTCAGCAACCCGCCCGGGGCGCACGTTAAGAACATCGAGGATCCGGAGCGCCGCAGCCTTGCCCAGCGGGCATCGGAAGGCCCGGGAGCCGGCGCCGAAACGGTGAACTCACCCGGCGCGGTCAAAAGCGGAGAGCGCCGGGCCCGGCCCGGCACCTACTTGCTGGCGGATGGCTACGCGTTCCCCGGAGAAGACGGGATGCCCGTTGCCGCCATGTCGAGCAATGTAGGCGGCATGGCGGCCCACTGGACCGCCGCCTGCCCGCGCCCGGGCGGCCAGGAGCGCATCGCGTTTCTGCCTGATCTCGAGCAGCTTCTTGACGACGCCGAGCGGTTGCTGGGCGTGACCACCACCGCCTTTGACGGGGCCCCGTTCTCGGACCTCGTCCGCCGACGCCTCGCAGCCGCTGTGGATGACGGTCGGGACCGGGCCCAGCGCGCCCAGCCCATGCCGCTCGCCGTGCACCGCCGGGAGGACAGGGGCCTTGTATGGTCAGGTGCGGACGTTGTGATGGGGAACGTGACCCGGGAAAACCCGCAGTTTGAACTTCTTGACGAGTCGCTGGTGACCCGTGTGCTCGTCGATGACGACGGCAGGGCTGCCGGCGTTGAAGTCCAGGACCGGCGCAGCGGAGAAATCCATCAGGTCGCTGCCCGTTATGTTGTGGTGGGGGCGGACGCCCTGCGCACGCCGCAACTGCTGTGGGCGTCGGGAATCAAGCCCGCCGCGCTGGGCCGTTATCTCAACGATCAAACGCAGGTGGTGTTCGCGAGCAGGTTGCGTGACGTTTCAGCCGAACACTGGCCGCGGGCGGTTGACGGCGCGCTGAGCGAGCAGAGCGGCGTGGCGTGGGTTCCGTACACGGACGAAGCTCCCTTCCACGGCCAGATCATGCAGCTGGACGCTTCCCCTATCCCGTTGGCTGAGGATGACCCAGTCGTCCCCGGATCGATCGTCGGGCTGGGACTGTTCTGCGCAAAGGATCTCCAGCGGGAGGACCGGGTGGCGTTCGACGACGGTTCCCGCGATTCGTACGGGATGCCCGCCATGCGCATCCACTACCGCCTCACGCAGCGGGATCACGAGGTGGTGGAACGCGCCAAGCAGGAGATTGTCCGCCTGGGCCAGGCGGTGGGTGAACCGCTCGATGATCGCCCGTTCGTCCTCCCGCCGGGATCTTCGCTCCACTACCAGGGCACAACGCGCATGGGCGCGACGGACGACGGCGAGAGCGTGTGCTCTCCGGACAGTGAGGTCTGGCAGTCCCCCGGCCTCTTCGTTGCCGGCAACGGCGTCATTCCCACGGCCACTGCATGCAACCCTACTCTCACGGCAGTGGCGCTCGCAGTGCGCGGGGCGCGGAGGATTGCAGAGGAAATTGGTGGCACTTTACTTATGTCTGAATTAGACAATAGAATGACTAAATAATGAATAAGTGGCCTGTGGTCACTTTTCTGCGACACGTAAAGACAAGGAGGTCTCGATGATCGCCGACCGCATTATCGAGCAGGGAACACTCACCACCGAGGGCGGCCGCACGGCCGTCGAAGTCCGCATCCCGTGGTACCGGGCGCTGCCGGGTTCGTGCATCGCGGGAGCGGCACTGACAGTGGACGGCGTCGCCGCTCCTGAGGGCTCGCTGCGCTGGACCATGAACAACCGCACGTTTAGCTTCGAAGAACTCGTAGACGAGACCGGCGAATGGTGGTTCCCCCTGGACTCGGCCGTCCTCTCCGGAGACCTTCCCGTCCCGGACGGCCAGGCCGAGCACGAGGTCAGGGTGGACCTCAAGCTCTACATTCCCTACATCATCACCGATCACGGCGTGCTGCACATCGAAGAGCACGACACCAAGACCATGAAGGTGGCACAGCGATGACCAGCCTCGGCACGCCTATCCAGGGCGTCACCCTTTACAGCTTCACCCGGGCCTCCCATGCCCGGCAGTACGACCTTGATGGCCTGATCCGCAAAGTGGCGGCCGAAGGCTTCGGACCGGGCCTTGAAGTCATCGGGTTCTCCAGCCTGCGCGGCTTCCCGGACCGGATCGACGACAACTTCGTGGGGCAATTCCGCGATCTTGTGGCCGAGGTGGACCTGGTTCCCACATCGCTGGCAATCAACGTAGACACCGGCATCCGCCGTGACCGGCTCATGAACCACCACGAGCTCGTCGAATACATGCGCAACCAGATCGAAGTGGCCGCCAGGCTCGGCTTTCCGATCGCCCGAGTCCAGATCTCCCTGACACCGGATGCCATGGAAAGCCTGCTGCCCGTGGCCGAGAAGTACGGCGTCACCCTTGCCCTCGAAGTCCACGCGGACCAGCACGGCGCCCACGAGCGAGTCCTTGCCCTGCGCGACCGCTACGAGAAGCTCGACTCGCCGCTGCTCGGCTTCACCGCCGACTGGGGTGCCACCGTCACTGGCTTTGCGCCCTCCTTGCTCGAGGCCTATCGCCGCCGCGGTGCTTCGGAGGAACTGCTCCGGCAGGTAGTGGACCTGTGGAACGGTTTCTACGCCGAAGGACCGCCCAACACCCAAAAGGTTCACGGTGAACGCTTCGGGGCCTTCATTGGCCTGGCCGCCCGCAACGGCCGGCCGGACCTTGGAATCGACTTCGCCATCAACGGCACCGGGCTTTTCGGTCCGGCACCGCTGGACACCTGGCTGGAAATCATGCCGTGGGTCCGCCACGTCCACGGCAAGTTCTTCGGCATCGACGACCGAGGCGAGGAACCGTCGGTACCGGTGCGGGACCTCATCGCGCTGCTGGTACGCAACGGTTACTCCGGCGCCGTGTCCAGCGAGTACGAGGGCTGGCACTGGAACTACTGGCAGGACCCGTTCGAGATCGTCGGCGCCGAGCAGGCCGTGCAGCGCTCGGCCGCCGCCGACGCGGGTTCGCGCATGACCACAGATGCCACGCAGGCGCGTGCTCAGCTCGCCGCCTGGTTGCCCACGACAGAAGGAGCATCCGCATGACCGACCACGGAGGGATTGCCGGCACCGGCATCGAGCTCGGCACGACGCTCTACTCCATGACGAGCGAATTCGCGGCGGGAATCTAC
>JBKPJW010000182.1:0-1406 GCA_046730875.1 Actinomycetota bacterium
CTTGTACACCCACAGCGGGCGGGTGAACGATCCGGCCAGGATGATGTCCCCGGCCTTCATCCCGTCACCGTGCGCGGCGATCTTGTTGGCCAGCCAGTGCACCCCGTTGGCCGGGTGGTCCAGGACGCCGGCGGCGACTCCGGTTTCCTCGACGGTCTGGTTCTTGTAGAGGATGGCGGAGACCCAGCGGAGGTCCACGGCGTCCGGTTTCACCGGGCGGCCGCCGACCACCATGGCGCCCATCGCGGCGTTGTCCGCGATGGTGTCCACGATGGTCCGGCCCTCCATTTCGATCCGGGAGTCCAGGATCTCGAGGGCCGGAACCACGTAGTCGGTGGCGTTGAGGACGTCGAAGATGGTGCAGCCGGGACCTTTGAGCGCGTCTTTCAGGACAAAGGCGAGCTCCACCTCCACCCGCGGGTGGGTGTACTTATCCCACGGGACGGAGCAGCCGGTTTCGAGGACCATGTCATCGAAGATGGCGCCGTAGTCCGGTTCCGTAATGCCCGTGGCGGCCTGCATGGCCTTGGACGTGAGGCCGATCTTGCGCCCCACCAGCGTCCGCCCGGCTTCCTCGTTCCGGCGCCGCCACAGCTGCTGCACCGCGTAGGAATCCTCCACCGTCATGTCCGGGTAGCGGGCCGTCAGCCGCGGCACCGGCTGGCGGTTCCGGCCGGCTTCGAGCAGCTCGTCGGCAATGGCTTCGATCGTCGTCGCGTCCAGCATGGTTTAGACCTGCGCCCCGAGCTTGAAGCCTGTCCGGTCTCCTTCAGGGGAGCCGTCCTTGCGGGTGTAGGAGAAGCCGTCGGCACCGACCGTCACGGCCATCTCGGATTTTTCCTCGCGGACGATCACGGGCTGGGGGTTGCCGTCGAGGTCCAGGACGAGGGAGGCCTCGGTGTACCAGGAGGGGACGACGGGGTTGCCCCACCAGTCGCGGCGCTGGTTGTCGTGCACGTCCCAGGTCACCACGGGGTTGTCCGGGTCGCCGGTGTAGTAGTCCTGGGTGTAGATCTCGATGCGGTGGCCGTCCGGGTCCAGGATGTAGAGGTAGAAGGCGTTGGAAACGCCGTGCCGGCCGGGGCCGCGCTCGATCCGGTCGGAGATGCGCAGGGCGCCCATCTTGTCGCAGATCTGGATGATGTTGTGCTTCTCGTGCGTGGCGAATGCGACGTGGTGCATGCGCGGGCCGTTGCCGCCGGTCAGGGCGGTGTCGTGCACGGTCTGCTTGCGGTGCATCCACACGGCATAGGTGACGCCGTCGGAATCCTGGATGTCCTCGGAGACGCGGAAGCCGAGGTCCTCGAGGTATTTGCGGCCGCGAGGGACGTCGGGGGTGACCTGGTTGAAGTGGTCCAGGCGCACCAGCTCTCCGGCGGAGTAGAGGTCGTAGCGCTGGGTGAGGC
>JBKPJW010000183.1:0-2048 GCA_046730875.1 Actinomycetota bacterium
AACCGCAAGGACGGCTGGTGGTACTACACCCGCTCCGTCGCGGGCAAGGAGTACGGCATCCACTGCCGTGTCCGGGGCCAGGACACCGGCGACCGCGTCGCGGACTGGACTCCCCCGGCCGTCGAGGCCGGAGTGGTCATCCCCAGCGAGGAAGTCCTGCTCGATGGAAACCTCGAGGCTGAAGGCAAGCCGTTCTTCGCCGTGGGCGGGGCCGCCACGACCATCGACGGCACCCTTTACGCCTACGCCGTGGACAACGCCGGCGACGAGCGTTTCACGCTGAATTTCAAGGACCTCCGGACCGGGGAGATGCTTCCGGACGTGATCGAGAACGTCTTCTACGGCATCTCCTTCTCCCCCGACGGCAGCCGGATCTTCTACACCGTGGTGGACGACTCCTGGCGGCCGTACCAGGTGAAGTCCCACGTGCTGGGCACCCCGGTCAGCGAGGACGAGGTGGTCTACCAGGAGGACGACGTCGCCATGTGGCTCGGCTTCGAGCTCTCGGCGGACCGGCGGTACCTGGTGCTGAGCATCGGCTGCTCCGAGTTCAGCGAAACCCGCCTGCTGCGCTTCGATGACCCCGACGCCGGACTGCGCACTGTGATCTCCCGCGACGAGCGCATCCTGTACGAGGCCGAACCGTTCCTGCTTCCGGACGCCTCCGGCGCGCAGCAGGAGCGGATCCTGCTCACGCATAACAGGGACGCCATCAATTCCATGGTCTCGCTGGTGGACCCGGCCGAGCTCGCAAAGCCGCTGGCCGAGCAGCACTGGAGCACCGTCGTCGCCCATTCCGACCAGGTCCGGGTCAATGGTGCCGGGGTGACCTCCACCCACGCGGTGGTCTCGGTCCGCAAGGACACCATTGAACGGGTCCAGGTCCTGCCCCTGGCCGGCCTGGGCACCCCCGAGCAGGGCGCCGCGGTGGAACCGGCCTTCGACGACGAGCTGTACACCGCCGGCATTGCGGGCTCCGACTACGAAGCCCCCGTGATCCGGATGGGCTACACCTCCTACTTCACCCCCTCCCGGGTCTACGACTTCGTGCTGCCCACCCCGGAGCGGCCGGCCGGTGCGCTCCTGCTGCGCAAGGAAAGCCCGGTGCTGGGCGGCTACTCGCCGTCGGACTACGTCGCCACCCGGGAGTGGGCCACCGCCGCGGACGGGACGAAAATCCCGCTCTCGGTTCTCCGGCACGCCTCTGTCCGGCAGGATGCGACGGCGGCCGGCCTGGTGTACGGCTACGGCTCCTACGAACTGAGCATGGATCCGGGCTTCGGGATCCCCCGGCTGTCCCTGCTGGACCGCGGCGTGGTGTTCGTGATCGCGCACATCCGCGGCGGCGGCGAGCTGGGCCGGCACTGGTACGACGACGGCAAGAAGCTGCGCAAGAAGAACACCTTCACCGACTTCATCGCGGCCACGGACTGGCTGGCCGGCTCCGGCTGGGTGAACCCGGGCCGGATCGCGGCGATGGGCGGCTCCGCCGGCGGCCTGCTGATGGGCGCGGTGGCCAACCTCGCACCGGAAAAGTACGCGGCGATTGTTGCGGCCGTTCCCTTCGTGGATGCGCTGACCACCATCCTGGACCCCGAACTGCCGCTCTCGGCGCTGGAGTGGGAGGAATGGGGCAACCCGATCACGGACCCTGAAGTGTACGCGTACATGAAGTCGTACACGCCCTACGAGAACGTCCGGCCCGCGGCGTACCCGAAGATCGCCGCCGTCACCAGCTTCAACGACACCCGCGTGCTCTACGTGGAGCCGGCCAAGTGGGTGCAGCGGCTGCGCGAAGTGAACACCGGCAGCGAACCGATCGTTATGAAGATCGAGATGGAAGGCGGCCACGGCGGCGCCTCGGGCCGGTACGTGCAGTGGCGCGAACGGGCCTGGGACTACGCGTTCGTGGCCGATTCGCTCGGCGCCACCGAACTGCGGCCCGGGGCCGGGCTGAAATAGCGCGTATTTCCATCCCCACCCCCATCGATTGCTCCGTAACGGCCCTTTTGAGCGTCCATAAGGGCCGTTACGGAGCAATCGACGGG
>JBKPJW010000184.1:0-1368 GCA_046730875.1 Actinomycetota bacterium
GTGTCGGTATCTTCGGCGATCTTGTGGGTGATCTGCAGCGTGAAGAGGGACAGGCCGACGCTGCGGTCATACGTGCCGGCCGCCAGCCAGTCGACGGCCAGCCCGCCGGGGAGCAGCCATCCGGGCGGGCAGCGCCAGAAACGGACGTGGTGGCGCTTTCCCGGGGTTCCGTCGACTTCCTGCTGATAGGCGAAATCCTGCTGGCGGTCGAATAGGAACAGCGGGCTGACCGGAGCCTCGAGATAGCTGCGGCGCAGGAGAGTGGAGGAAATGATCCGCCGGCTGCTTGCCAGCGTCACGTCATCGGCCAGCGTCCAGCCCGCGGCCTGCATCACGGAGTGCACCTGCGGTTCGGATCCGAGGAGTGCCACGTTCACGGGATCGCCGAGCAGCCCGTCACTGGTCCGCGCCCGGCCGATGAAGTAGCCCGGGACGTAGAGCCGGGTCAGGATCCGGTGGAGCCGGGGGAGCACCAGATAGGCGAGCATGGCCCAGAAGATGAAGAGGAACCAGACCTGGGCCCAGCCCCACTGGAAGCTCGCCTGCGCCAGCAGCGAGGTCAGCCACACGGCGGAGACGCCGCCCACCACGAAGAACACAGTATCCAGCGCGGAGTACGGCACCGCGTCGGCGGGGGCTGTGACCTCAACAGCTGCCTTGGCCATGGCCGTCATACTACGCGCACCTGCCCCGGCTGGCTCGAAGGATGAATCTATCATCGCCCTGACTACGTTCAACCGCGACCAGGCAGTGGTGGACGCCGTACACGCCGGAGCCAGCGGGTACCTGCTCAAGAGTGCCGAACCGGAATTCCTGCTCGCTGCGATCCGGACCGTGTACGCGGGGTATTCCGTGATCGCGCCGGGTTCAGTCCAGGCCCTGTTCCAGCACGCCGCCCGGACCCTGCCAGCCAGGGGACCGGACCTGTCCGTGCTGGAAGTGCTCTCGGCCCGGGGAACGGGACGTCTTCCTGCTCGCGGCCAAGGGACTGGCCAACGATGAGATAGCCGAAAGCCTGTTTGTTTCCGAGGCGACCGTCAAGACACACCTCAGGAGCATACTGGGCAAGCTGGAACTCGGGACACGGCTGCAGCTGGTGGCCTTTGCCTACGAGCGCCGGCTTCTCGGCTGAGACCTGAGAGCGCCGGCTGAGAGACCCGCCGGCTGAGACCTGCGACCTGGGACCCGCCGGCTGAGACCAGCCAGCGGGCCGGCCGCGTCACCCCGACCGTTCGTCAGAAGCTCGTCGTCTGTGTCAAGTAGCCGTAGTACCGCGAACTGATCGGGTGGACAGGATCGCCATCGAAGCCGTAGTTGTGGTGCCGCTTCGTGTATCCCCGTGTCAGGTCCAGGTACTGCTCCATGACC
>JBKPJW010000185.1:0-6904 GCA_046730875.1 Actinomycetota bacterium
CCCGGATTCATGCGGTTCCCGGCACCTTTGGATGCCAGTTGTATGCCTTAATCGTGATAAACTGGTCTGCGGGAAAGGGGAATGTCCACATGGTTTTTGAGGTCGGCGAGACAGTAGTTTACCCTCACCACGGTGCAGCGAAAATTGAAGAAATCAAGATGCGCACTGTCAAGGGCGAAGAGAAGATGTATCTCAAGCTCAAGGTGGCTCAGGGTGATCTGACCATTGAAGTTCCAGCAGAAAACGTTGACCTTGTTGGGGTTCGGGATGTAGTGGGCAAGGAAGGCTTGGAGCACGTATTTGATGTGCTGCGGGCCGAGTTCACTGAGGAGCCCACCAACTGGTCACGTCGTTACAAGGCAAACCTGGAAAAGCTTGCTTCCGGTGACGTCATCAAGGTAGCAGAGGTCGTCCGCGACCTCTGGCGCCGTGATCACGACCGGGGTCTCTCCGCAGGAGAGAAGCGCATGCTGGCCAAGGCCCGCCAGATTCTGATTTCGGAACTGGCACTGGCTGAAAAGACCGATGAAGAGAAGGCTGCAAGCGTTCTCGACGAGGTTTTGGCTTCCTAACACAGAGTCGGTCCGAGCTGGACCGGCGCAGATAAGAATCGAACCCCGGTGGCCTCAGGCCGCCGGGGCTTCTTCTTGCCCTTTTCTTCTTGCCCTTTTCCGGACGCAACCGGCGCGAGCTGCCAGTCTCCACCCCGGATGCGCTATCAGTCCTTGTTGCTCTCAGCGCCGAGAACCACCACAACTGATAGCTCAACGGCATCCCCCGAGGCGCGGGGACGTAGTCTTGTGCGCATGGATACTGCACCGACAAATGCGTCCCCGGCTGGTCCCGCGACCGCGGTCATTGTTGTGGCTGCCGGCTCCGGACAGCGTCTGGGCTACGGCATGCCGAAGGCAAAAGTGCCGTTGGGCGGTGACAGCATCCTCACCCATGCCCTGCGCGGCGTCGCGGCCGCCGGAATCGCACGCCAGATCTGCATTGCCATCCCGCCGGGTGACCCCGAGCTGCTGGCACTGTGCGAGGCCTTCAGCCGGGAGCTTGCGGCCCTGCACAGCCGCAACGCTGCGTCCGGTCACGGCCTGCCTGCTCCGGTCGTAACCGTCGTCGACGGCGGCGCGAGCCGCGCCGATTCCGTCCGCGCCGCGATGGCGGCGCTCCTGCCCGATATTGAATCAGTCCTGGTCCACGATGCCGCCCGGGCACTGGCGCCGGAGGCCGTCTTTCACCGTGTGGCAGCGGCGCTCGGCGCCGGCGCCTCGGCCGTCATTCCCGTGATTCCGGTAGTTGATACGGTGAAGATGGTGGAGGCGACCACCGGCGACGGCGCCGCCGTAGCCCCCGAACTGGTCACCGGAACCGCACCCCGGGAGTCGCTCCGCGCAGTCCAGACACCGCAGGGGTTCGCCCTCGACACGCTCAAGCGCGCGCACGAGGCCGCCGCCGGGTTCGATGCCCGCCGGGCGGCCACAGTCACGGACGACGCGATGCTGGTGGAACTCCTCGGCATCCCCGTACACGCCGTGCGCGGCGCCAGCCAGTCGCTCAAGATCACCACACCCCTGGACCTGATCCTGGCCGAGGGCCTCCTCGAAGGCCCCCTGGGCGTGCGCTGGGTGGAAGGTTGAGCATGTCCAGCACCCCGCCGCTCATCCCCAGGACCGGGATAGGAATCGACGTCCATGCCTACGCTGCCGACGCCGAGCAGCCGCTGTGGCTCGGCGGCCTCTTCTGGGAGGGGGAGCGGGGACTGTCCGGCCATTCCGACGGCGACCCCGTGGCCCACGCCGCCGCCGACGCGCTTTTTTCGGCCTGCGGGATTGGGGATCTCGGCACGCACTTCGGGACGGACCGGCCCGAATACGCCGGCGCGTCCGGCGTGACCCTCCTGGCGGAGGCCGCCCGGATTGTCCGCGCCCACGGGTTCGAAATCGGGAACATCGCCGTTCAGTTCGTGGCGAACCGGCCCAAATTCGGCCCGCGTCGGGAGGAATCCCAACGGGTCCTCAGCGACGCTGCCGCGGCACCGGTAAGCGTCACAGCCACCACGAGCGATGGGCTCGGGTTCACCGGCCGCGGCGAGGGGATCTCCGCCGTGGCAACGGCGCTCGTCTATCCGGCCGGCTAAACACCGCCCATCGGGCCGGCTGAGCACCGCCGGCCGCTGTCCCCTACGCTGGAGGGGAAGAAGCACGTGACATCCCGTTCCGAACCGCCAGGAGACCTGCCGTGAAGAAGCTGCTGACCGCCGTCGTACTTTTGGCCGGAACCCTGCTGACCGGCTGTGCCGGCTCCCCCGCGGCGCCGCAGACCAGCGCCACACCGAAGATGAGCGTGGAGGAAAGCTGCGCGTTCCTCACCACCGATACTTTCGCGCCCTCCGGGAGCCAGAAGGAGCAGGCCGCCCAGATTGGCCAGCACTACCAGGAAGTCGCGGACAAGGTGGCACCGGAGGTTGGCGGCCCCATCCATCAGATGGCTGAGATCATGAAGCAGGTTGCGGCGAGCCCCACTGGAACCAAGACGGACGAACAGACGGCACAGCTCACGGAACAGATCAACAAGATCGGGCAGTACTGCAAGTAGGCCGCTGCATCGAGTGTCCGGGACAGGCCGTCCCCGGTAAAGCCGCGGGAAAGCTGCCGGTCGGGCCGGTGAGCGCCATCGGCTAATCTGGAGCGGTGACCCTGCGCTTTTACGACACAGCATCCGCCGAAGTCCGCGACTTCGTCCCCCTGGTACCAGGACAGGTGAGCCTGTACTACTGCGGAGCCACCGTGCAGGGCATGCCGCATGTGGGCCACATCCGCTCTGCCATCGCGTTCGACCAGCTGACCCGCTGGCTGCAGTACCGGGGCTTTCGCGTGACCGCGGTCCGCAACGTCACCGACATCGACGACAAGATCCTCGCCAAGTCCGCCGCGTCCTTCGGGCCCGACTTTGAGGACGAGCCCGGCGCCGTCCGCAACGAGGAGTGGTGGGCCCTGGCTTACCGCTATGAGCAGGAATTCCTCAAGGCCTACGACACCCTGGGCGTCTCCCGCCCCACCTATGAGCCCCGCGCCACCGGCCACATCCCGGAAATGCACGCCCTCATCCAGCGGCTGATCGACCGGGGCCACGCCTACCCGGCCCTGGACGACTCCGGCGACGTCTACTTCGATGTGCGGTCATGGAACAAGTACGGCAGCCTGACGCGCCAGCGAATCGATGACATGCAGGGCGCTGCGGACGCCGACCCGCGCGGGAAGAAGGACCCCCGTGACTTCGCGCTGTGGAAGGGCTACAAGGACGGGGAGCCGACGACGGCGAGCTGGACTTCCCCGTGGGGCACCGGCCGCCCGGGCTGGCACCTCGAATGCTCCGCCATGGTCACCAAGTACCTCGGCACCGAGTTCGACATCCATGGCGGCGGCCTGGACCTTCGGTTTCCGCACCACGAAAATGAGATGGCCCAGTCCCAGGCGGCGGGCCACGGCTTCGCCAACTTCTGGATGCACAACGGCATGGTCACCTACGCCGGCGAGAAGATGTCCAAGTCCATTGGTAACACCGTCAGCCCGGCCGAAATGCTCGAACTCGCCCCGCCGCGTGTTGTTCGGTACTACCTCGGGCAGGCGCAGTACCGCTCGATCCTGGACTACCAGCCGACATCCCTGCAGGAAGCAGCCGCCGCCGTCGAACGGATTGACGGCTTCCTGAGCCGCGCCAGCCGTGTGCTTGCGGACCAGTCGGTCCCGGCCTCGCCCGGCATAGGTTCTGCAGCCGCGCGTTCCGCAGACGTTTCCGTGCCGGAGGCCTTTGCCACGGCCATGGACGACGACCTCAATGTCCCGCAGGCCCTGGCGGCGCTGCACGACACCGTCCGGGCAGGGAACACGGCGCTCACCGCGGGCGACCTCGATGCCGCCGGGCAGGCTTTCGCCGGCGTCACAGCCATGGTTGAAGTCCTTGGCCTGAACGCCGCGGCGGAGCCTGCCGCGGACGAACACGCCAACACGGCACTGGGCGTCCTCGTGGAGGCACAGCTGGAGGCACGGGCCCAGGCCCGGGCCGCCAAGGACTGGGCGGCGTCCGACGCTATCCGGAACACCCTGACCGCGGCCGGCGTCGTCGTCGAGGACGGTCCGGACGGCGCGATTTGGAGCCTCAAACGCGGCTAGGAAGCCGCCGCTGCACCGCCCAGCCTCTGGTCCGAGTTCTGCCGCGGGCAATCCCGGGATCGAGGATTTTACTCGAGTCAGTAGACTGGAGGTCAGACTTATTCACAAAGTACGTAACAAGCAGGGGTGGAACTCATGGCCAACAACGGTCGCCGGTCGGTCAAATTGAAGAAGGGCCCCTCCGTCGGAACCGGCGGTCACGGTCGCAAGGCACTTGAAGGCAAGGGCCCCACGCCGAAGGCTGAGGACCGCCCTTATCACAAGGCGTTCAAGAACAAGCAGCTCTCGGAGCGCTCCGAGGCCAAGCGCGCCAGCGGAAGCCGCACCACGAGTGCCGCCGCCCGCACCGGCCGCTCCGGTCCCAAGGGCCGCGCCACGGAAGAGGTCGTCACCGGACGCAACTCGGTGGTCGAAGCCCTGCGTGCAGGCATCCCGGCCAAGGCCCTGCACGTCGCCGTCCGCATCGAGATGGACGATCGCGTCAAGGAATCCCTGAAGCTCGCCGCCGAACGCGGCATCCCGCTGATGGAAACCGGCAAGCCCGAGCTCGACCGCATGACCGACGACGCCATCCACCAGGGCCTCGTGCTGCAGATCCCGCCGTACGAATACCAGGACGCGTACGAGCTCGCAGAGGAGACCCTCGAGGCCTGGAAGAAGGGCCACGTCGCCAACGCGCCGCTCTTCGTTGCTCTCGACGGCATCACCGACCCCCGCAACCTCGGAGCCATCATCCGCTCGGTGTCCGCGTTCAGCGGCCACGGCGTGGTTGTCCCGGAGCGCCGCTCCGTCGGCGTCACCGCCTCGGCTTGGAAGACCAGCGCCGGCGCGGCTGTCCGCGTCCCCGTCGCCCGTGCGGCAAACCTGAACAACACGCTGAAGGCCTTCAAGAACATGGGCATCTACGTCCTGGGCCTCGACGGCGACGGCGACGTCTCGCTGCCCGACCTCGCCTTGGCCACCGAACCGGTGTGCCTCGTGGTCGGCTCCGAGGGCAAGGGCCTCAGCCGCCTCGTCCGCGAAAACTGCGACCAGATCGTTTCCATCCCGATCGACTCGGCCATGGAATCGCTCAACGCCTCCATGGCGGTAGGCATCTCCCTCTACGAAATCTCCCGCCAGCGCTCGGCCAAGTAGTCCAGCTTCTTCGTGGTTGGGTTCCGCCGGAACCGGAGTTAGTCGTGGTTGGGTTCCGCTGGAACCAGAGTTTTGCCGTCGCTTAGACACCTCCCGACGCTCCGCTCGGCCGCGGGCGGCCTCACTACGCTCTGGTCGGCGATGCGCTCCTTAGCAAAACTCCGCTTCCGGCGATGAGGCTATGTCACCTTTCGCGCACTAGGGAACGCTCTCTCACACCTTGTGGGGGAGCGTTTCCTTTTAAGACGAGGGGTGGGCAACGTCTGCGTTGCTGAGCTCTGGTCGGCGATGCGCTCCTTAGCAAAACTCCGCTTCCGGCTCAGAGGCTCCGTCACCTTGAGCGGTTGCTTTCGTATCGTGCCCTTAGGGCCCAGAACAGGGGATCTCCTTGGTTCTGATGTTCCTCCGAAGTACCTCGACGCAGGACGCGCGTTCCTTCCTGCGACGCGCATTTCCTTCTGCGACGCGCCGATGTCTTCCCGCGACCCGAATACCCCTAGCGCCAAGGCGTTTGCGCGTCGCGAGGCTGAATAAGCCGCGGAATTCGTTGTGATACCGATGTACCTGACGCGGGGTGGGCTGAATTCGAGCGGGCGCCGGTGTCTTGCTAAGGAGCGCATCGCCGACCAGAGCTTTCGGAGGCCGCCCGCGGCCGGAGGAAGCGACGGGAGGTGTCTAAGCGACGGCAAGGCGCCGTTGCACGCGGGGTGGCCACGGCGAACGGCTGCGGTGCCTTAGAACTTGTGGCGGTTCGCTAGGACCGGGAGTTTCGTGCGGGCGTCCTGGACCGCGGACGTGTCCAGATCGGCGAACAGCAGACCCGGGGCGCCATCGAGCTCTTCGAGGATGTCGCCCATGGGGGAGACGACCACGGAGTGCCCGACGCCGGTGGGGGCCGAACCTTTGACCTGGTGACCCAAGCTGGCGGGGTCGCCCTGGCCGCAGGCGAGGACCAGGGTGGTGGAGTCCAGGGCGCGGGCGCGGGCCAGGAGCGTCCACTGTTCGGCCTTGCCCGGCCCCGAGCCCCAGGAGGCGCACACGATGTTGACGTCGGCGCCGCGGTCGGCGTTTTCCGTGAAGAGGTCCGGGAAGCGGATGTCGTAGCACGTGGCGAGGCCGAACCCGACGCCGTCGACTTCGAAGGTGACGGGGGCGGTGCCGGCGTCAACAGTGTCCGATTCTGCGAAACCGAAGGCGTCGAAAAGGTGGATCTTGTCGTAGCTGGCCTCCAGTCCCGGGCCGGTGACCAGCAGGGTGTTGCGCACCTTGGCTTGGTCGCCGGCGGTCCCCGGGGTGAACATCCCCGCGACGATCACGATGCCGATCTCCGCGGCAAGGGCGCGCACGCGTGTTGCCCATGGACCGTCCAGCGGCTCGGCGATATCCAGGAGCGAATTGCCGAACGCACGCATGGTGGCCTCCGGGAACACCACTAGATCCGCGCCGCCGGCCTTTGCCTGGCGGGCATAGGTGTCCACGAGGGCGAGATTCGCGGCCAGATCGCGGCCGGTGATGATTTGGGCTAGTGCTACGCGCACATTTACCTCCAACTCGGCGCTTCATTACAGTATGCAGCGCACCGGTCCGTACAC
>JBKPJW010000186.1:0-9041 GCA_046730875.1 Actinomycetota bacterium
CCAGTCCTGCCTCAAGAATTGGGCAGGAATAAGGGATTTCCGGAGTGGGGGATATTTCAAGTGTAGGGCATGGATCAGAGCAGTGGTAATTGAGGGGCCGACGACGGCCGGTGAGCTTGCGCACACCGGAGCATTGCGCAGCCCAACTGACTGGCAGCAGGGGCCGTTCTGGACGTCCAAAACGGCCCCTGCTGCCACCTAGTTGGGTGATCCTCCCTCGTTGGGTGGGCCTCCCTAGTTGGGTGGCCGTCCGGGGTTGCGGTGCCTACACCCCGAGCTGGCGCTGCAGCTGCTCGAAGCGCTGGTGGTATTCCGGCTGCAGACGGATCTGGCCGTCGGCGTCGGCGTCGCGCAGGGCTTCCATGTCTTCCAGGGTGGGGTCGGTGAACCACTTGGCGATCGTGACGCCGTGCGTGGGGACGAAGATCCGGTGAATGTGGTTTCCGGCTTCGATGCTGCCGGTCCGGACCACCCGGAGGTAGGTGCCCACCCTGCCCGCCTCGGTGAACCTCTTAACCCAGTGCGGCTCGCCCATCCGCCGCTGGAACGTGGCGCAGGGGATGCGGGGAGAGGTCACTTCCACCTCGACGTCCAGTCCCACCTTCCAGCGTTCGCCGATCACGGCGTTGGAGGCGTTAAGGCCTGTGACCCGCAGGTTCTCGCCGAAAATGCCCGGCGGCAACTCCCGCCCGAGCTCAGCGGCCCAGTAGTCGGCGTCGTCCTGCGAATACGCGTAGAGTGCCTGGTCCTCGCCGCCGTGATGGATCCTGCTGGCCTGGACATCACCGCGCAGGCCCAGCTTGTGGACGCGCACCGGACCGTCGACGGGCCGCTTGTCGATGGCGGTGACCCCGACGCTGCCGGGATCTTCAAGCAGCTGGTGAACCGTGCAGACAGCAAGGACAGATGCGGTTTCCATGGCACCAGTCTAGGCCGGGCACCGGTTTCAGCGCGGGCGCCGGTTAGGCTGGCGTCGGGAAAAGCACGCAAGTCTTCCGCGGGACGGGCACGTCCTGCGGCCATACGTGAGGGGACGCATTTGGGCAGGGACAAGCAGCCCGACGAACCGCCGCAGGACCGGAAGCAGCCGCCGTGGCAGGTTCCACAGCCCGAGCTCCGGCCCGAGCTGCAGAACCGGTCCGGCCAGCCCGCCCCGCCGGAACTGCCGGCAGACGGCACTCCCCCCGGCGCCATCTTTGACCCCTTCGCCCGGGAACGCGAGCGTGAACTGGCGGGCGCGGCGGCGCGGAAGAAACGCTCGCAGCGCCGCACCGTCGTCGTCGGGCTCGGCGTCACGGCACTCCTGGCCGGCACCATCACCGCCATGGTGGCCAGCAACGAGGACGAGGCCGACTACGCCCAGGTGTGCTTCAACGACGACACCGGCGAGCGCGTCGAAGACACCCAGTGCAACAACAGCAGCACAGACGGCCGCAGCTCCGGCATCTACGCCTGGTACTTCTATTCCCGCGGCGCCGGCGTGCCCGGGGTGGGACAGAACCGGTCTGGCTACCCCAGCTACAGCAGGACGGTCCCCTCCGGGGCCAAGGCGTCCACGGGGTACAGCCCCACGGGCGGCACGGTCAGCAGGGGCGGCTTCGGCGGCAGCTCCAAGGGCGGAAGCACGGGAGGCTAGGGATGAGACGACTGGGATCCGTGCCGCGGCCGGACTGGAAAGAGCGGATCGAAGAACAGGGCCTGGTCTTCTCCACCACGGGGCTGCCCGACGGGACAAACGTCGAGTACTGGCACGAGGACGCCTACTACGAATTCACCATGGACGAGGTAGAGGCCCTCGAAGAGACCGCGGAGGGCATGCACCGCATGTGCCTCGAGGCGGCAAAGTTCCTCGCCACCGGCGCCATGGGCGAGATCGGTATCGGGCCGCAGGCACTGGAGTTGGCGGCCGAATCGCTGCAGGCTGGCGATGTCGATGTCTACGGCCGGTTCGACTTTGTCTACGACGGCCGGGGCGGCCCGGCCAAGATGCTCGAATACAACGCTGACACCCCCACGGGGCTCATCGAGGCCGCCGTCGCCCAGTGGTTCTGGCTGCAGGACGTCTTTCCGCAAAAGGACCAGTGGAACGGCATCCATGAAGCCCTCATCCGGCAATGGAAAAAGGTGCAGTACCGCACGGGCATGAGCACGCTCCACATCGCCCATTCCGAAGCGGAGGAATCCGGCGAGGACTGGATGACGGCAGCGTACATGCGGGACGTAGCGAGCCAGGCCGGCTGGACCACCATCGGGATCAACATGTCCGACATCGGCTGGGACCCGAATCTCAATCGTTTCGTGGACCTGGACAACTTCATGATCAACACCCTGTTCAAGCTCTACCCCTGGGAGATGATGATGAAGGAGCCGTTCGGGCACCGGCTGCTCCAGCGGGCCCACAATCCACGCTGGGTGGAGCCCGCCTGGAAGATGCTCCTGTCCAACAAGGCCCTGCTCGCGGCGCTCTGGCACCTCTACCCGGACCACCCCAACCTGCTCCCGGCCTACCTTGACGGCCCCGGCCCGCTTAAGGAGTGGGTGGCCAAGCCGCTGCACGGCCGCGAAGGGGACAACATCAAGATCCACGCCGACGGCATCAGCCTGGAACAGCCCGGCGGCTATGGCCGGGAGGGCTGGTGTTACCAGCAGTTCCACGCCCTCCCCGACTTCGACGGCAACCGGCCCGTTCTGGGCCTGTGGGTGGTGGACGGCGAATCGGTCGGCTGCGGCATCCGCGAATCGGACGGACCCATCACCGATTACTTCTGCCGCTTCGTGCCCAACACTATTGACGCGCCGGCCCCGCCCGCTCCGCCGTCGAATCAGTCCCACTCCAGCAAGGCAGGTATCGCCCTATGAGCACCGAGACGACGACGACGGCAGGCGCCGCCGGGGGCCCGGCGCCCGTTCCCGCCAAGGGACTGCACGCCGGGATCCTGGACCTTGGAGACTCCGTCATGCTGGGGCTGGCCTCCACCGCGCCGGTCTATTCGCTCGCGGCGACCCTCGGCCTGATCGTGGCCGTGAACGGCAATTACACGCCCCTGATCCTGCTGCTGGGCTTCGTGCCCGTGCTCTTCATCGCCTACGCCTTCCGTGAGCTCAACAGCGCCATGCCGGACTGCGGGACCACCTTCATCTGGGCCCGCCGGGCCTTCGGTCCCTGGGCCGGCTGGCTGGGCGGCTGGGGCGTGGCCCTGGCCGGCGTGGTGGTCCTGGCCAACCTCGCCCAGGTGGCCGGGCAGTACGTGTGGCTGCTGGTCGGCGACGGTTCACTGGCCGGAAACAGCCTGGTAGTCACCGCCACCGGCGTGCTGTTCATCGTGTTCATGACCCTGGTGAACTACCGTGGCATCCGCTTCGGGGAGCATGTCCAGCGGGTCCTGACCTACGTGCAGTACTTCGCGTTGGGCATCTTCGCGGTGGCGATGGTGTTTCGGATCGTGGGCGGGGCACCTGGCGGGGCGGCAACGGGGCAGGCCTTTGATCTTGAGTGGTTCAACCCCGTGGGTGCCTTCGCGGATCCCGGCGCCGTGGTGCATGGTTCGCTGCTGGCACTGTTCATCTACTGGGGCTGGGATACCTGCCTCGCGGTGAACGAGGAGACCGAGAACCCTGCCACGACGCCCGGCCGCGGCGCCGTCATTTCGGCGTTCGTGCTCATGGCAATCTACGTCTCCGTGGCCCTGCTGGTGATGATGTATGCCACGGTGGGCGCGGACGGGATCGGACTGGGCAACGAGGCGAACCAGGACGACGTCTTCCTCGCGATGAAGGACGTGGTGCTGGGTCCCTGGGGCTGGCTGATCGTCGTCGCCGTCCTGGCGTCCGTGCTCTCCTCGACGCAGACCACCATCCTCCCCACGGCCCGGGGCACCTTGTCCATGGGCGTGCACGGGGCCTTGCCGGCCAGGTTCGGCGAGGTCCACCCGCGCAATCAGACGCCGGGATATTCCACCCGGGTCATGGGCGCCGCGGCCGTTGCCTACTACGTCTTGATGAGCATCCTGAGCGAGAACCTGCTCGCCGATTCCATCAGTTCCATCAGCCTGTTCATCGCCTTCTATTACGCCCTCACCGGCTACTCCTGCGTCTGGTACTTCCGAGGCACCTTGCGCGGCTCGGCCCGGAACCTCTGGTTCCGCGGCATCCTGCCCCTGCTCGGCGCACTTATGCTGACTGCGGCATTCTTCGTTTCGGCGGTGCAGATGTGGGATCCGGACTACGGCGACACCCAGATCTTCGGCGTCGGCGGCGCCTTCGTCAGCGGCGTGCTGCTCCTGGCACTGGGCGTGGTGCTGGCCGCCGTCTGCCGTTTCGCGCCGTCGACGCGGGGCTACTTCCGGGAGCACCGGCCGGCCGCCGTCCCGGACCTGCAGGTGCGGCCGTAGGATGCTGGCATGAGCAACGAGGCCAACCATTCCGAGGTTTCCGATGTCCTGGCGATCGATTCCCTGCTGAGCGCGGAGGAGTTGGCCGTGCGCGAGCGCGTCCGCGATTTCACGGACCAGCGGATTCGGCCCGGCATCGCCGGCTGGTACGACGACGCCGCGTTCCCCCTGGAGCTCGCGCCGGAACTTGGTGAGCTGGGCGTCCTCGGCATGCACCTTGAAGGCTACGGCTGCCCCGGCCGCTCCGCCGTCGAATACGGCCTCGCGGCCATGGAACTCGAGGCCGGCGACTCCGGTATCCGCACGTTCGTCTCCGTGCAGGGCTCCCTCGCCATGACGGCCATCCACAAGTGGGGCTCCGAGGACCAAAAGCAGGAGTGGCTCCCCCGGATGGCCGCCGGCGAGCTGATCGGCGCGTTTGCCCTGACCGAGCCCACGGCCGGATCCGATCCGGCGTCGATGACCACCTCTGCCCGCCCCGACGGGACGGGCCGGGACGCCGGCTGGATCCTGGACGGCGCCAAACGCTGGATCGGGCTCGCGTCCGTGGCGGACGTTTTGGTGGTCTGGGCCAGGACCGACGACGGTGTGCGCGGCTTCCTGGTCCCCGCCGGCACCGCGGGGGTGACGGTGACGCCGATCGGGCAAAAGCTCTCGATGCGCGCCTCCATCCAGTGCGACATCAGGTTCGATGCGGTCCGTCTGGGCCCGGAAGCCCTGCTGCCGGCGGCCCTCGGGCTGCGGGGGCCGTTCGCGTGCCTGAACGAGGCCCGGTACGGGATCGCGTGGGGCGCGATGGGTGCAGCCCGGGATTCCTATGAGGCCGCCCTCGCCTATTCTCAGGAGCGGCTGCAGTTCGGCAAGCCGCTGGCCGGCTACCAGCTGACGCAGCAGAAGCTGGTGAACATGCTCCTGGAAATCCAGAAGGGCACCCTGCTCGCCCTGCACCTGGGCCGGCTCAAGGACGCCGGTACGCTGCGTCCGGAGCAGATCTCGCTCGGCAAGCTGAACAACGTTCGGGAGGCACTCACCATTGCCCGGGAGGCCCGCACCATCCTGGGCGGCAATGGCATCACGCTGGATCATTCCCCGCTAAGGCACGCCGCCAACCTGGAATCCGTCCGCACGTACGAGGGCACTGACGAAGTCCACACCCTGATCCTGGGCCAGCACATCACCGGCCTCCCCGCCTTCCGCTGACGGCGCGAAACGACACTTCACGGCAGTGTTTCCCGCAAACACTGCCGGGACGTGACGCCTCGGCGGGCGTCTGGGTAGAGGTTCCGGGTAGAAGTTCCGGGTAAAGGTTCCGGCCGGGCTCAGGCGGAGAAGCCGCCGTCGGCCTTGACCAGCTGCCCGGACATCCAGCGGCCGGCCGGCGAGAGCAGGAATGCCACCGTCCCGGCCACGTCCGCCGTGGTGCCGAGCCGGCCGCCGGGCTGCCGCCGGGCCAGGTCCTCGCGGAGCGCCGCATCCATCCAGCCGGTGTCCACCGGTCCGGGGTTGAGGACGTTGGAGCTGATCCCCTGCGGGCCGAGTTCCCGGGCAGCTGCGATCACGATCCGGTCCAGGGCGCCCTTTGAGGCTCCGTAGGGCAGGTTGAAGGCAGTGTGGTCACTGGTCAGCGCCACAATGGCACCGCCGTCGGGGCCGGCCTGCCGGGCGAAAGCCGCGATCAGCTGCCAGCTGGCGCGGGTATTGACCGCGAAGTGCCGTTCGAAGCTTTCCAGGGAGGTGTCCAGGATGCCGGAGTCGATCGATTCGGCGTGGCTGAGCACCAGTCCCTGCAGGGTCCCGGCCTCCGCCGCGGCGGCGGCCATCAACCGGTCCACGGCCTGCGGGTCTTCGAAATTCGCCGGCAGGGCCACGACGGCGGCGCCGATCGCCTGGAGCTCTGCGGTGAGTTGTTCGACGTCGTCCGCCTGGACGCCCCACGGCATCCGCGCGTCGTAGTCCTGCCAGTAGGTCAGGACGAGGTCCCAGCCGTCGGCGGCGAGCCCGCGCGCGATCCCGGCGCCGAGTCCGGCGAGCCGGCCGACGCCGGTGATGAGGGCCGTCTTTCGGTGTGCTGGGGAGCTCATGCCGACCAGCCTAGCGGGGGTGGACGGCGTGCCGCCTACGACGCGGCCCGGACGTCCCGTTCGGGAACCGGGGCGGCCGCAAGCTCAAGCTCCGGAGGCAGGGAGTTCCGCCGCAGGGCGACGAGCCAGCAGAGCAGGAGTGCCAGGGCGCAGAACACACCGGCGCTCGAGGCCATGATCCACAGGCCCGGGGTCTGGATATCGAGGTTTTCCGCGCCAAGGGCTGTGCCAATGGTCTTCGGGGAGAACAGGAACACCAGGATCGACAGGCCCAGCACGCCGCCCATGGTCCAGCGCAGCGGCCCGTAGCGGCGCGGGGTTTCCCGCAGGGTCCAGGCGAAGGCCGGAAATACGGCCGCGACCCACACCCAGTGGTGGGACCAGGAGACCGGGCTGATCAGCAGCATGGTGAGCGCGGTGGCCGAAATGGCGACGACTCGGGCGCCCTGGTCGCTGGCGGCCTTGATGACGCCGGCGCCCAGGGCCACCACCGCGAGGCTCAGCACCAGCCATGGGCCGGTGACGTGCGCCTCGGGGACGCCGAAGTGCAGCAGGGCACCCTTGAGGGACAGGTTGTCCACGTAGCCCGCTCCCCCCATCCGGGAGGTGTCCGGCAGCATCTGGAACCAGAACTGCAGGGATTCGGCGGGGCGCAGCAGCCAGCCGATGACGATGGTGGAAGTGAAGCCGGCGGCCATGTTCCCAAGACCGCGCCAGTCCTTCCGGACCAGGTAGTACAGCCCGAATACCAGGGGCGTCAGCTTGATGCCGGCGGCGACCCCCACCAGGAAGCCGCTGCCGGGGAACCCGCGGGTCCAGCGCGGGTGGCGAGCCAGCAGATCCACGGCGATCAGGCCCATCAGCACGGCGTTGATCTGGCCGAAGACCAGGGTCTCGCGCCACGGGCCGAGGTTCAGCACCGCCAGGACCAGGACGGCGGCGGCCCAGCCGTTCCCGGGAGAGCCGAAGGTGGCCCGCCAATCGGTTTTGGCGTTCCAGTACCGGACCGTGCGAACCGCGGTGAAGACCGCCACCGCGGCGCCGGCCGCGTTGAACATTGTCAGCGCCGTGGCCTGCGGCAGCCGGGCCAGGAGGCCGAAGACCAGGGCAGCAAACGGCGGGTAGGTGAACATGAGCTTCGGTCCGCCGGCCCAGTCCACGTTTCCTGCGTACAGGTCCGAGGGCGCCGTGCCGGCGCTGTTGAGGATGGACCCGCCGTACCAGTAGACGCTGAAGTCCAGGCCCTGCTTGGCCCAGACGCCGAGCGAGATCCAGAGGAAGTAGCCCACCCCGGCGATGGCCAGGACGACGGAGAGCCGGAGCAACTGCGGGACACGGGAGCGCCGGGCAGGTCTGTGGTCGGAATCGGGCACTGACATGAATTCCCCAATCGGGCTGCAGGTGTCAGCGCTGGCCGTTGGTTCGGTTCCGTCCGGGGGCGGCGGAAACGCGCCCTCGCTGTCGGGTCAGTCTACAGAACAGCTAGACCGGAACCGGGACGGACTCCGGCTTCCGGGCGTCCTTGCGAATGGTGGCGCTGATGACGGCGGCGATGGTGCACATGGCAGCGGCGGCGAACCAGGCGTACGTGTACTGGCCGGTGGCGTCGCGGATGGCTCCGGCGGCCAGGGCTGCTGCGGCCGCGCCGAGCTGATGGGCTGCGAACACCCAGCCGAACACGACGCTCCCGTCAGCACCGAACACCTGGCGGCAGATCGCGGCGGTGGGCGGCACCGTGGCAACCCAGTCCAGGCCGTAGATGACCACGAACACAATCATGCTGGGCTGGACCGTGGCGCTGAGGAGCAGCGGCAGGACCAGCAGCCCGATGCCGCGGAACTGGTAGTACACGGCAAGCAGGATCCTGGGGTTGAAGCGGTCGGTGAGCCAGCCGGAGGCGATGGTTCCGATGATGTCGAAGAGGCCGACGACGGCGAGCAGGCCCGCCGCGGTGGTTTCCGGCATGCCGTGGTCATGGGCGGAGGGGATGAAGTGGGTGCCGATCAGCCCGTTGGTGGTGGCGCCGCAGATCGCGAAACCGGCCACGAGGGCCCAGAACGTGCGCACCTTGCTGGCGCGCTTGAGGACCTGCAGGGCGCGGACCGCCGCGTTCCGGTGGGGCACGGCCGTTGCCGGCACGGTAGCTGCCGCCCCGGCGGACCGGGCATCGGCGGGCTGGGACCCAGCGGACTCGGCACCAGTGAACTGGGCTTCAGCCGCGTCCGGTCCGTCCATGTTTCCCTCGACAGCCGGCGGAGTCGCCCCGTACGGCAGCACGCCAATCTCAGCCGGTGAGTTCTTCAGGAATTTCAGCACCAGCGGCACCACGGCCAGCGCGCCGGCACCGATGAGGAGGGAGGCCTGCCGCCAGCCCGGGTCCTGGGCCAGGAGTGCGATGAAGGGCAGGAACACGAGCTGCCCGGCGGCGCTCCCGGCAGTGAGGATGCCGATCACCAGGCCGCGGCTCTTGGCGAACCAGGTGTTGGCGATGGTGGCGGCGAAGACCAGGGCCATGGACCCGGTGCCGAGCCCGATCAGCAGTCCCCATGTCAGCAGGATCTGCCAGGAC
>JBKPJW010000187.1:0-4772 GCA_046730875.1 Actinomycetota bacterium
GCCGGACGGCCCCAGCCATCTTCCAGAAGCCGCCACCGTCACCCAGAGCGGCATGCATCAACGAGGACATAGGACCCGAACTTGGCGGTGCTTGCGGCGGGCTGGGTTAGGCAGTCATGTCCCAGAGGGTGGACCACGGGGCAGCCAGATCGAGCTTTCCTCGGGCCCAAGGGCACCACGCCGGCCGCACTGGGACGGACCGACGACGGAGCTGGGTGCCAGCTGGCATGGGGGACACCTGCCGGCAGTCCGCCGCCGGCCGGTTAAAACTTTACGCCGATAGCCGGTGAGGCGGTCTACGCTGAGTCCGCAGACTCGGAGTCTCACAACCCTAGGGATTCGAGGCGCTGAGGTTATGAGACACAGGGATCCCGCTGTCCCGTAAGAGGTTCGGCTTACGGGACGAGGATAGAGGCAGAGAATCGCCGCATGACTCAAGCAGGCAACTGCAGGGGCGCTTTTGGCGGGCCGCATGGATGAGGACGAGCGGCAGATGAGGCAGCAGTTGATGCTCCACGAGGCTCTGGTGCAGGCGATAGACCGGCGGGACGAGGTCTTCCAGGTGATTGAGGATTCACAAGCCGATCAGCCACCGTCGGGCGTGGGCCGCGCACTAACGGCAAGCGGACGACGGCGGGAATTCCCGCCGTCGTCCGCTTGCCGTTTGCTGCCCTACGGTCTGTGACGCTCCGGGGCTGCCCACCGGGCGTCCCCGGAACCGGCTTTGCTCGCCGGTTGGCCTGCGTACGTCCAGACACAGGGCCGGCCGGCATCGCTTGGGAGGAGCTGGCCTTCATACAGCGAGATGCTCGCTCCCGCCGGGCTCTGCCAGATTCCGGTCAGTTCGCAATGGGTGCCGGTGGCCTGCCGCCGCGGCGCCGAGAGGTTGATGATCCTGCGGGCCCGCTTTTCGGCAACGGGAAGTCTCTTCTTCACGATGACGCTCCTGCCGGTTCCCGGTATGCGCTTTCGGGAACATCAGTGATGAACATGTATCCGGGGGCATGGCTGATCGCGAAGGACGGTCTCGAGGCCATCACTGCGCTCTGTGGTGTCACGCCGCAGGCCCAGAAAACCGGCACTTCCCCCGCACGGATCTCCACCGCGTCGCCGAAGTCGGGCCGGTTGATGTCGGCGATGCCGAGGTCCCCGGGCGATCCGACGTGGACCGGGCTGCCGTGGACCTTGGGCACTTCCGACGTCACACTGATGGCCGTTTCGACCAGCTCGGGCGGCATGGGGCGCATCGAAACCACCATCGGGCCATGGATCCGTCCGGCAGGGGCGCACTCGATGTTCGTGCGGTACATGGGGACGTTGCGGCCGGTTTCGGTGTGCCGCAGCGGGACGCCCGCGCCGGCAAGCGCGGCTTCGAAGGTGAAGCTGCAGCCGATAAGGACGCCCACCATATCGTCACGCCAGACCGCCGAGACGTCGGTGACTTCGTCGGCAAGCTCGCCGTCCACCCACACCCGGTAGGCTGGGATGTCGGTGCGGATGTCGGACCCTGCGGCGAGGGCGCTCTCGTATTTTCCTGCCGGAATGATGTCGATGACGGGGCAGGCCTTGGGGTTGAGCCGGCAGAATTCGATGAACTCGTCGGCGTAGTCGGCCGTCACCGCGATCAGGTTCGCCTGGGTGTAGCCGTCGCTCCAGCCGGAGGTGGGGGTCACCAGGCCGCTGCGGAACTTCAGGCGTGCATCGGAGGGTGCCATTAGGCCATTGGGCTGGTTCATCGGGTCCCGCTCTCAACAACTTCCGTGGCCGGTTCAGTTGAAGACTGCAGGTACTCCTCGTCCTCGGAAACATTGGAGTCCCGTCCCAGGGCCAGGCCCACCAGGGTCAGGAGGCAGGCAACGCTGAGGTAGATGGCAACCGGGACCCAGCTGTCATAAGTGCTCAGCAGGAGGGTGAACATAAACGGTGCGATGGCACCGCCGAGGATTCCGGCGAACGTGTAGGCAAGGGAACTGCCGGTGGAGCGGAGACGCGGCGAGAACTGTTCAACTACGAATGCGGCCTGGGGCCCGTACATAAACGAGTGGCAGAGCAGGCCCAGGACGATGCCGACGATCAGCATGACCGGGGACCGTCCTTCGAGGACGATGAAGAACAGGTAAGCCCAGACGGCGGCGCAAACTGCGGCGATCCCGTAGACCAGGCGGCGGTTGATGCGGTCGGAGATGGCCCCGGCGAGCGGCATGGTAAAGATCTGGAGTGCTGAGCCGACAAGCACCGCGACGAGAACCTGGCCGCGGTCGAAGCCGAGCTCCTGAATACCGTAGGTCAGGGTGAACACGGTGCACATGGCGTAGAGAACATCCGGGCCGATACGACTGAGCATGGCGGCGATGAGTGGCCGGCGCTGGGTGGCCAGCACTTCGCGGATGGGGGCCTTGGGCTTGTCTCCCCGGGCTTCCATGGCCTTGAAGATGGGAGTGTCCTCAAGCTTGAGCCGGATCCAGAGGCCGAAAGCCACCAGCAGGGCCGAGATCAGGAAGGCGATTCGCCAGCCGAAGTTCAGGAAATCCTCTTCAGACAGGGCCAGAGTCAGGACGGCAAGCGCGCCGTTTGCCATCAGGTTGCCGGCGGGCGGGCCGATCTGCGCGGCCGATGCCCAGAACCCTCGGCGGTTCGGGTCGCCGAATTCGCTGGAGAGCAGAACTGCTCCGCCCCATTCGCCGCCGACGCCCACACCCTGCGCGAAGCGGAGGAAGACCAGGATGGCGGGGGCGATGATGCCGATGTTGTCGTACGTGGGCAGCAGGCCGATGAGGAACGTGGCGACGCCGATCAGCATCAGCGTGATGACCAGGATCTTCTTGCGGCCGATCTCGTCGCCGAGCCGTCCGAAGATGATGCCGCCGACTGGCCGGGAAATGTAGCCCACGGCGTAGGTGGAGAAGGCCAGCAGGGTGCCCGTGACAGGGTCCGAGGCCGGGAAGAAGATCAGCGGGAAAACGATCGCAGCTGCGGCGGAGTAGACGGCGAAGTCGTAGAACTCCAGCGCGGTTCCGGTCAGGCTGGCCGCGAAGGCCTTGTACATGCCCTTGCGCCCTACAAAGGGTTTCGTGTCAGCGGGGGCCATTACTGATGGAGTGGCCATTTGTATCCTCCATGAAGAGTGTGGATGTCATCCGTGTGCGGGCGGATGGTGCTTGTGCGCTTGTCCAGGCTTTGCGGCGTTGCAAGTCAGGGCATTCTGGACGCTTGTTGGCTACCGCGAGGGGCTGCGGAAGTCGAGACTGCGAGCAGTTGTTGGATTGTTGAACAATCGAACTTGTTGAACAATTTACGCGACGCAGATCACACCGTCAAGGGTTGAGGGTGATTCGCGGATCAGGAGATGGACGAATTCCTTGCAGGGCAGATTCGCTCAGCCTCCGCCCTGGGGTTTACAACCGCGCGCCGCTTTTGGTGTCACCATCAAGGTCCTAGAGCTCGTCCTGCCCGTATTGGAACCGCCACAGATACAGCTCTTACAGGATTTGCAGGCGACGGTCGGGCCCGATTCGCCCCAGCTCCATACGCCGTTGCATACCTTGGACCGGCCGGGTAATCCCTATTTGGGACTGCTGTTGGTTACCTCCATGCCGGCCCTCCCTCAGCTACATACGTCAACTACGCCAGGTCGGCGTCGTCGACTGGTTAGTGGAAGCCCTCAAAACGCAATGGCAAGACCACGGCGCCGAGCTCCTGCGCGCCGAAATATTTAGTCAGACCCCGACGCTGTCGTCTCAAGCCGCGAGCCTCCTCATGATGCCACTGCTGTACTTCGGCAATACACCCATCCAGGAGGAGGGGATCAATATGCAGGCCGAAGAGCCGCCCGTGGACAGGTGTGGAGAGTGTCCACACTGCCTTTGGCCGGACAAACGCGTAATGAGCGGAGTCTGCCTGGTTCGCAGGAAGCAGCTGGCCGAGGAGGATCCTGGAAGAGGATTCGGCTTGGTCATGTCGTCACCACAACTCTTGGCCGTGAATTAGTGACGGCCAACAGCTGGCCACGGGATACAGCAAAAAGGACGACACATAACCCTAGATTCCAGCAAGCGGAGGGCCCACAAGCCAAGACCCTGACTCCGTCCCCCAAACAACCGAATAGGCGACCGCGGCGCCAGGCAGACCGCGGACGGCGTCAGAGGGACCCGGGAAGTGCCAATGTCCACACATTAAAGCAAAAACCCCTCTGACGAGGGATATGCTGTGCCCGAGGTGGGACTCGACCCGGGTTCCAGCCCTTGAATTTCCGCCACTCCCCCGCAAGCATCCGCGATCCGGCCCAGTCCGGCGCCAGTACGACCCGATCCGAAGCCCAAGGTGTGCACATTGTGCACACACACTTTCTTGCCCATTTTGTTGCCGAGCCTAGGTGTCTGCCGGGCAGTGGTGTCTTGGGCGGGACGTCGCTTTGATATGAAGGGACGGCCTCCGGAACCGGACCGGCCCCGAACAAGCACCGTGTTAGGGGGCGGCCCTCCAGCTGGAAATCGATGAACATCATGGCGGCGGGTTCCTCCCTTCCGAACGTTTCATGGAGAAGAGGACAGCAACCTGCATGACCTACCGACAGCCCGGCCCTCCAGGAAGTGAGTACGCACCACCAACGGCGCAGTGGAGCCCGTCGCGCCCAGCGACAACAACTCAGATTGCGGAACTCCGCCCGATAGGCCGGTCGGCATGGTCAGCATCCTTCAACGGGCACCCGTTCGCTAGGTCCAGGAGTCAACAGAACCCGGGGCAGTCCCTCGAAGTAGCGCACAGCACATGCT
>JBKPJW010000188.1:0-4379 GCA_046730875.1 Actinomycetota bacterium
GGGTTCAGCAACTCTGGAAGGCACCGAACTCGATCTGGAAGACGCCGTCATGGGTCCCACCGGGCGGCCCCACCGCGACTTTCCGGAGCCCGCACCGCTTTCCTCCCACGGTCCTGCGCGGGTCATCGCCATGGTGAACCAGAAGGGCGGAGTGGGTAAAACCACCTCTACCATCAACCTGGCCGCGGCCCTGGCCGAGTATGGCCGCCGCGTGCTCCTGGTCGACTTTGATCCGCAGGGCGCCCTGTCCGCCGGCCTGGGCACTAACCCGCACGAGCTCGACCTCACTGTGTATAACGTGCTGATGGACCGCAAGGTGGACATCCGCGACGCGATCCAAAAGACCGGGGTGGAGAACGTGGATCTGCTCCCGGCCAACATCGACCTCTCAGCCGCCGAAGTGCAGCTTGTCAACGAAGTGGCCCGCGAGCAGGTCCTGGACCGCGCGCTGAAAAAGGTCGAGGACGACTACGACGTCGTCCTCATCGACTGCCAGCCCTCGCTCGGCCTCCTCACGGTCAATGCGCTGACCGCCGCCCACGGCGTCATCATTCCGCTGATCTGCGAATTCTTCGCCCTCCGTGCCGTGGCGCTGCTGGTCGAGACCATCGATAAGGTCCAGGACCGACTCAACCCCCGACTGCAGGTGGACGGCGTCCTCGCCACGATGTACGACGCCCGGACCCTGCACGGCCGCGAGGTGATCGCCCGCCTGGTGGAGGCCTTCGGTGACAAGGTCTTCGAAACCGTCATCAAGCGTTCCATTAAGTTCGCCGACGCCACTGTGGCAGCCGAGCCCATCACCACCTACGCGGGCAACCACGTCGGTGCCGACGCCTACCGCCGCCTGGCCAAAGAGCTGATTTCGCGCGGCGGCGCGCCCTAGCCAGGATAGTGGCAGGCGTCTCCTCTCCGCCGGCGGTGCTCGACACACGCGCGGAATCCGCGATCCCGGACGTCCCGGATGCCCCGGACGTCGCTGCCGGGCAGCCAGGCAAGAAGCCCGGATTCGAAGTGCGGCTGGCCAATTTCACCGGCCCGTTCGACCTCCTGCTCGCCCTGATTTCCAAGCATCAGTTGGATATCACCGAGGTGGCGCTATCCACGGTCACTGACGAATTCATCAAGTACATTCGCGGCCTGCAGCAGCTGGGGGAGGAATGGGCGCTGGACGAGGCCAGTGAATTCCTGGTGATTGCTGCCACGCTCCTGGACCTCAAGGCCGCCCGGCTGCTGCCCGCGGGCGAAGTTGAGGACGACGAGGACATTGCCCTGCTGGAAGCCCGCGACCTCCTGTTCGCCCGGCTCCTGCAGTACAAGGCCTTCAAACAGGTTGCCGGCATGATCGGTTCCACGCTCGAACTCGAAGCCCGGCGGTATCCCCGCCAGGTTGCCCTGGAGGGACACTTCGCGGCCCTGCTGCCGGAACTGCTTTGGCGGCACACCCCGGAGCAGTTCGCCGGCCTGGCCGAGGCGGCCCTCAAACCCAAGGAAGCGGCCCCGACGGAAGTGGGCCTGGCACACCTCCATGCGGTTCCGGTGAGCGTCAAGGAACAGGCTGAGCTGCTCGGACACCGGCTGCGGGCCGGCACGCCGCTGACGTTCCGGGCGCTGATCGCCGACGCCGAATCCACGCTGGTGGTCGTGGCGCGGTTCCTGGCGCTGCTGGAGCTGTTCCGCGATCGCGCCGTCGGCTTTGACCAGCTGCTGCCGCTGGGGGACCTGACCGTGCACTGGATTGCCGATACCAGCGCCTGGAGCAGCGAAAACCTGAGCGAAGAATACGAGGACCAGCCGTGAACGAACGATTGCCTGACGCGCAGCCCGGCCCCGCCGCGGGAGCAGCGGCGCAGCCTGGCGCGGCAGCTGATCCTGCTCCGGACACCCCGCCTGACATCGGCCTGGACGTTGCCGGCCTGCCCGGCGGGGCCCGCGCGGCCCTGGAGGCCGTCCTCATGGTGATCGATGAACCGGCCACAGCCACAGCCCTGGCCGCCGGGCTGAACCTGACGGTCGACGTAGTCGAGGGTCTGCTGGAGGAACTGCAGCGGGAGTATAACGGCTATACTGTTAATGCCCCGGATGCGGCCGCTGCCAGTTTCAACGGCAACAATGCCGCCCCCCGGGGTTTTGAATTGCGGAATATCGCCGGAGGCTGGCGCATCTATTCCCGCCCGGAGTTCGCCGAAATCGTTGGCGGTTTCGTGCTGGAAGGACAGACAGCCAGGCTGACGCAGGCGGCGCTCGAAACGCTCGCCGTCATCGCTTACCGCCAGCCCGTTTCAAGGGCGCGGGTGTCTGCAATTCGAGGGGTCAATGTTGACTCCGTCGTGCGGACGCTGACGCAGCGGGGGCTGATCGAGGACTCGGGAACTGATCACGAGTCCGGAGCAATCCTGTACCGCACGACATCGTATTTCCTTGAGCGGATGGGAATCGGCTCGGTGGCAGAATTGCCTCAGCTTTCCCCCCACCTTCCAGGCCTGGAAGGCATCGAGGAGTTTTACGACGCAGGAAGAATGTAGGCGGGTTCCCCTGCCTGCACACGAGTATCCACCGGGCAGAACAATTTGCCCGGCCGGCGGGTGTTGTCGGGAGACAGCGGCCGCAGGCCACCAACGTAAGGACGGGTCATGACACAGGCGGGACGCCAGGGTTCACCACGTAACAGTTCGGGACGCAACAGTGCCGGACAAAGCAGTGCCGGACAAAGCAGGACTGGACAGGGCAGGACTGCCCGCGGTCCGGTCCAGGGCGGCGCCCCGCGCGCGGCCGGCGGCAAGGGAGGCCGCGACTTCTCCAAGGGCGGCGGAGACCGCCCCTTCAAGCACCCCAAGCCTCGCGAAGAGGCCTTCATCGACCCGGACCTGCAGGGTCCCGACGGCGCGCCGTCCGCGGCCCGTCCGGCGTCCGGTGACTGGAAGTCCAAGGCGCCCTCAGGCAAGGAAGCAGCCCGCAAGGCTGCCGCCCGCAAGCCCGGTTTCGGCAAGGCACCCGGCACTCCCGGCGCCCTCAAGCCCAAGCCCCGCACCGGCGCCGCAAAGTTCGCCGGCCCCCGCGCCTTCGGCAGCGAACGCTTCGGCCAGAACCTGGGCCCGGTGCGCAAACCCACGCGCAACCGCGGACCCCGCCGTGAGGTGCCCCAGTCTGAGCTGCACGACGCTGACGGCATCCGCCTCCAGAAGGTCATGGCCTCCGCCGGCGTCGCCTCACGGCGCGTCTGCGAGGAAATGATCGCCGAAGGCCGCGTCGAGGTCGACGGCCACGTCGTCACCGAGCTCGGCATGCGCGTCGATCCGAAGACGGCCGTGATCCAC
The DNA here is from genome assembly GCA_046730875.1 of Actinomycetota bacterium. GTDB lineage: Bacteria > Actinomycetota > Actinomycetes > Actinomycetales > Micrococcaceae > Arthrobacter. The sequence goes on from JBKPJW010000188.1 coordinate 3,318, forward strand.
GTCGACGGCCTGCGCATCCAGCTGGACGAGAACATGGTCTACATGGTCTTCAACAAGCCCAAGGGCGTTGTCTCCACCATGGAGGACCCCGACGGCCGCCCGTGCGTCAGCGACTTCGTCCGCAACCACCACGGCGAACGCCTGTTCCACGTGGGCCGGCTAGACGTCGCCACCGAAGGGCTGCTGCTCCTGACGAACGACGGCGAACTCGCCAACCGGTTGACGCACCCCTCCTACGAGGTCCCCAAGACCTACCTCGTGCAGGTCCGCGGGCCGTTCCCGCAGGGCGTTGGCGCCGAACTCAAAGGCGGCGTCGAGCTCGAGGACGGTATCGCCTCAGTGGACTCCTTCAAGCTTGTGGACTCGACACCCGGCCACGTGCTGATCGAGGTCGTGCTGCACTCGGGCAAGAACCGGATCGTCCGGCGCATGTTCGACGCCGTCGGCTTCCCCGTGCTGCGCCTGGTCCGCGTCAAGGTCGGCCCCATCGGGCTGGGCGACCAGCGCCAGGGCAGCATCCGCAACCTCGGCAAGCAGGAAGTCGGCCACCTGCTGGCATCCGTGGGGCTGTAAGCATGTCCGCCTTCCGCACGCACGGCCGCGGCCACCTGAACGGCCCAGTGGTCGTCGTGGGCTCCGGGCTCCTTGGCACCAGCATCGGGCTGGGGCTGCGGGGCCGCGGAGTCGCCGTGTTCCTCTCGGATCCCTCGCCGACCAACCAGGCCGTCGCCGTCGACATCGGCGCCGGCCTCCCGCTGGCGCGCCTTGACGGGGACCAGCCGGAACTCGTTGTGGTGGCTGCGCCGCCGGACGTCACGGCGGACGTCGTGGCGAAAGCGCTGCAGGACTTCCCGCAGGCCGTGGTGGTGGACATTGCGAGTGTGAAGGCCGGCATCCTGGCCGATCTTCGCAGCCGCGGCGCTGACCTTGGCCGCTACGTGGGAACCCACCCCATGCCCGGGCGCGAGAAATCCGGCCCGGTGGCCGCGCGCGGCGAGCTGTTCACGTCCATGCCGTGGGTCGTGTGCCCGGCGGGGGAGACCCTGCCGGAGTCCCTGCGGG
>JBKPJW010000189.1:0-7530 GCA_046730875.1 Actinomycetota bacterium
CTTCCTGAATCTTGGGCCGGGAGCGCAAGCGCGATCAACGCGTTTCCTCTCTGCAGTGTCCATCATTGGGCGTTGGGCGGGGACCGGCGACATTGGTGCCCGCCTCTCCCCCTGTAAAATTATTTGGCATTACTGTTTACCCGTCCTGGGACGGGCCACGTGCAGCAGTGCTCTCATCAGCTGAATTCTGGTTGCTGGTGAGGCCGTGCATATGAGAAAGATAGAACCCTCCCGCAGCTCCAAGCAGAGCGCCTGCGAGCACAATCCAGCGGGTTCCCCACAGATTATCCAGACCCCACCCTATCAAACTCCAGACGATGATTCCGCCAATAATGTAGCTAAAGACGGCGATTCCGGCGTTGTATCCGCCGCCACTGCCGTCCGTCGATACACCGGGGACACCGGCCGTTGTTTTAGGGGTTGCGGATGCCTTGTTGAGGGGTCCGGCGAGTGGCCTGCGGCCGGTTTTGCGGCTAAACATCGGTGCCGCCTTTTCGGGTTTCGGGATCGTTGTAAATCTGGAGCCTGGCCTTGCTGAAACCGTAGACTTCGGCTGCCTGCCAAATCACCACGGTCACGACGGCGCCGATCAGGAACCAGCGGTCGTGGAGCCAGTCCGGAGACCCGATCACGAAGAGGACGACCGCAAAGCCGACAACCTTGACGAAATACGTCGCGACAAAAAGTCCGATCGCTCCGGAAGGGTTGTTCCGACCAACGAAGTGGCCCACTGCGAGGCTGATGGCGAAGAACGCCATGACCAGGGCTCCGCCGAAGAGTGCGGACCAGAATCCCACGGCGCCGTTGAAGACGAATGCGGCAATGCCGCACAGCACAAGGGCGACGGCGGAGGCGGCGGAGCTGATGGCCAGCAGCCTGAGCCACAGGGATTTTGTGGGGCCAGAGACACCAACGGGTCCGGCGCCGGAAGCGGGTCCGGGTTCGGCGTTGGAGGTCATGAGATCCCAATCGTCGTGGTGGTGCTGGTCAAAGGTGGGCGGCGAAGGGCCGCCCCTGAATTCTACATTAGATAGAAATTATTCGGTAAAGCGTGTCCTATGGCTGCTGGTGCACAACAGCGCGGGCTATTCCTGCGTGCCCGCTTCCGGCTCGCCGGCAATCTGCCGGGGACCTCGCTGGCGTAGATATGGCCATGCTGTCACCACGGCCATGACCGCCGCGGCGGCCAGGTCCACGGCCAGGACGATCTGCCAGGGGAAGATCGCGAACGCGAGGCCACCGAAGGCGAGGATGCAGGTCCACAGGTACATCAGCACCACGGCGCCCCGGTGCGAGTACCCGATGTCCAGCAACTTGTGGTGCAGGTGCCCGCGGTCAGCTGACCACGGCGAACGGCCCAGCGCAGTCCGCCGAACCACCGCCAGGCCCAGGTCCAGAAGCGGCAGGAACAGGACGGCGAACGGCAGCAGGATCGGGATGATCGTGGGGATACCGTTGGCCCGGTCGTAGAGACCGGACGTGATTTGTCCGGTGGACACGACGCCGGCCGATGCCATTAGCAGTCCGATCAGCATGGCGCCGGCATCCCCCATGAAAATCTTGGACGGAAACCAGTTGTGCGGCAGGAAGCCCACGCAGCTGCCCACCAGAACGGCAGTCAGGAGGGTCGCGAGATCCGAGAAGTCGGTCAGCGGAGCGTTCCGGTGGACCCAGTACGCGGTGAGGAAGAAGGCCACCCCCCCGATGATCGCCACCCCCGCGGCGAGGCCGTCCAGTCCGTCGATGAAGTTGAACGCGTTCATCGTCGTCACGATCAGTCCTGCGGTCAGGACGATATTCAGCACCGGCGAGTGGACCACGATCGGCTCCGGAATGAAGGGGATGATCGTCATGCGCACGCCCCAGATGGCCACCACCAGTGCGGCGGCGCTCTGCCCAATCAGCTTGACCCACCAGCGCAGGTCCAGCAGGTCGTCGGCCACGCCAACGATCACGATCACGAAGGCGCCGGCGAGAATGCCCCAGGGCGCCGTGTTGTTGCGGAAGATGTCCTTGACGAAGAAGGATTCGCTGGCCACCACCATTGCCGCCATGACGCCGGCAAAGATGCCAAGACCGCCAAGCCGGGACACCGGCGTCGAATGCATATCGCGGCTGCGGATCGGGGAATACAGCTCCAGCTTGTGGCCCACAAGCCGGGCTCCCCATGTGGCCGCGTAGCTCACGAGCGCTGCCGTCAGCATCATGAGCAGGTACATGATCACGGGAAGACCACCGGCCACATACCGTCAGTACCGTCGGCGCAGGAACTACACGGCGGTACGTTCCGCAGCAGCGGAGGCACCGGTGAGCTGCGGAAATGGGGTGGATTCAATTGCCGTGGAACTGTCTTTCGAAAAATGAAACTTCTCCGTCGCCGTGCACAGGGCAGGCAGTGCGTAGTGCCTGACAGGGCTGTATTACAGTGGACTCTAGTCAAGATACTAATGCCAACGGCCACTTGTCTTCGCGTCACACGGCCCTCCGCCGGCGGGAAAACCACTGACGGTCGTGCTGAAAGGACCCCGCGATGACCCCCTCGGTTGCAGTTGCTGCCGTGACGTTTGACCGTCCCACGGAGCTGGCAGTCCTGATGGATGCCATCAACAGCCAGAGCGCTCCGGTCCGCTCCATTTGCCTCGTCGACAGCGGCACCGTGCCCTCGAAAGAGGTCGCCGGCCGGCACGCAAACGTGGACTACGTCCGGTCCGAGGCGAACCTTGGCGGCGCCGGCGGCTTCTCGCTCGCCATCCTGAAGGCTGTGGCCAGCGGGGCGGACTGGATCTGGATGATGGACGACGACGCCGAGCCGGCCGATCCGGAGTGCCTCGCCACGCTGCTGCGCGAAGCGCAGGCACGCGACCTGGAAGCTGTAGTTCCCCTTGTGGTGGCCCCCGGCCACCCGGACCGGCTGTCGTTTTTCTTCCGCCTGAACGGCAAGGTCACGCATGAGCGTGCCGAGGTGGAAAAGGTCGGGTTCCTGCCCGACAACGGCCACTTCTTCAACGGCGCCCTGATCCGTTCGGACGTCTTTTTCAAGGTCGGCCTGCCGGACATTCGCCTGTTCATCCGCGGCGACGAGGTGGACTTCACGCTGCGCCTGAGGAAGGCGGGGATCCGCTTCGGCACGGTCACCACCGCCGCCATCACCCACCCGCACGCCTTCTCCGAAACCAAACACGTCTTCGGCGCACGGTGGCACGTGATCGTTCCCGATTCAGCCTTCAAGCGGTACTTCTATTACCGGAACCGCGGCTACATGATCCGCCGCCACTTCCGGGTCAAATCCTTCATCGCGGATGTGGGCGGCTACCTTGGCTATTTCCTGCGCAGCGGCGACTTCCGCGGGCTGGCCGACTGGTTCCGGGCCTTTTCCACCGGGCTCCGCGGCAAGGGCTTCGGCCCACTGGAGGACCAGCGGTTCTAGCCGGTCCCGCCCTCAGCCCTAGCGGTTGCGGTGCAGGCGCCGGCGGAGCAGCAGGCCGAGCAGCACCCATGGCTCGCCGAACACCCTGTAGGCCACCCGCTGGGGGTGGAGCAGGAGCCGCCAGGCCCACTCCAGTCCAAGCCGCCCGATCCAGCGCGGGGCCAGCTTCTGGACGCCGGCAAGCTGTTCGATGGCGCCGCCGACGGCGCAGTAGACCGCGGGCGGCAGCGTGGCAAGCCGGCGCGCCATGACCTGTTCCTGCAGCGGCATCCCGAGGCCCAAAAGCACAAGCTGGGGGCGCAGCCGGGCAAGCCAGTCGACGGCGGTTTCTTCCAGCTCCCCATTCCATTCCTCGCCCGGCATGCCGTCCACACGCGCGCCGGGGACGATCTCCCGCAGCCTGGCCACAGCGCCGGCATTGGCCACGGCACCCGCGCCGATGACCGCGATCCGTTTGAGGCCCTCGACATTGCCCAGGGCCGGAATCCAGTCCGTCGACCCGAGCCGGTAGTCCATCACCGGTCCCCGGCCGTCGTCGTCTTCGCCCGTCTTGGCCCAGAGCCAAAGCACCGGCGCACCGTCGATCAGCACCACGTCGCTCTGCTCGTAGAAGGACCGGAAGACGGGATCGGAGTGCAGCAGCGTCACACTGTGCAGGTTATGACCGACGACGGTACGGGTCCGGCCCTCGGCCACGAAGGTGCTGAGGACTTCAGTCAACTCGGACACGGTTACCGGGGTGGCTTCGACGTCGAGGAATGGGACGTGCTGGCGCTCCAGCGTCATGCGGAGCCGGGCTCAGGCGCAACGGCCCTGGGCGCAGTGTCACCAGACGCGTCGGCCTCAGGTGCAGCATCCTCGGGCGCAGCTTCGCCCTCAGCGGCGACCGGCTCGGGGGCGTTGCCGTCCACGTCCAGGAGCCCGGGGACCACGCCGCGCAGGCGCTCGAGGCTGATGGCTCCCTGGCGGACCACGCGCAAGGGCAGGGCCGTCGCGTCGACGATGGTCGAGGCAAGGGCCTCGGCACCCTCGGCGGGCCGCGGCCCGCCCTCCAGGTAAACTTCCACGGATTCCGCCAGCTGGGCCTCGGCGTCTGCGGCGGTCTGCGCCGCAGCGTGCCCGGTGCGGTTCGCGGAGGACACGGCGAGGGGTCCGGTGAGCGTCAGCAGGTCCTGGGCGATCTCGTCGGCGGGGATCCGCAGGGCCACGGTTCCCTTGGTCTCGCCGAGATCCCAGTCCAGTGACGGCTGGGCGTGCAGGATCAGGGTCAGGCCGCCGGGCCAGAAGGCCTCGGCCAGCCTCCGGGCCTCGGCCGGGACGTCGGTGGCGAGGCCGTCGAGGGCGTTCAGCCTGGGGATCAGCACGGGCGGCGGCATCTTCCGGCTCCGGCCCTTGGACGCAAGCAGCAGGGTCACGGCAAGGGGTGAAAAGGCGTCGGCGGCAATGCCGTAGACAGTGTCCGTCGGGAAGACCACGCACTTGCTCTCACGGATGGCCCGCTGGGCGTGTTCAAGTCCTGCGGCGCGCTGCTCAGCGGCCGTGCAATCGTAGCTAGTCGTCACTGCCCTATTCTTTCATCACTTGTCGCACGATTTTTCCGGCGGCGTCAGGGCCGCGGTGCTTGTCCTGACTGGGTCTGTTCTGACTGGGCCTGTTCTGACTGGGTCAGCTCTGACGGTGTCAGCACAGCGCTGGTGGCACGGTCTTTGCCGTTCAGGTCGCGATGCGTTCTCACCTCGGAGAACACGCCCGTGCGTTTCAGCATCGCGGCGATCCATGCTGACTGGACCTCGGCATGCTCCATCACGAAGTAGCCGCCGGGAACTAACAGCCGGGCCGCTGAGGCCGCCGCCGCCGTCGGAAGTTCCATCCCGTCCGCTCCCCCGCCGTACAGCGCCTCGGGCGGATCGTGCAGCGCAACTTCGGGTTCGTTCGGGATGGCCGCGGCCGGTATGTAGGGCGGGTTGGAGACGACGACGTCGAACGTGCCGTTGTGTTCGGCCAGCGCGTCGCGGAGGTCTCCACGGACGAGGTGGACGCCCAGGGGAGCCAGGTTTTTCGCCGCCCACGCATGTGCAAATTCGCTGAACTCCACCGCATGGACTTCCGCGCCGGGAACCTCATGGGCGATCGAACCTGCGATCGCACCGGATCCGGTGCCCAGGTCCACGACTTTGGGGTGCGCCGTGTCCTGCAGGCGGTCCGGGTCCTTGAGCCAGTCAAGCACCAGCTGCACCACGGATTCGGTCTCCGGCCGCGGAATGAACACTCCGGGACCGACGGCGAGTTCGAGGTAGCGGAAGTGCGCCACTCCGGTGATGTGTTGCAGCGGGATCCGCTGCGCCCGCTCGGCAACGAGGTCCGCATAGCCGTCCGGCGCCGGCGAGTCACCGAGCATCAGCGCGCGCAGCCGGCCGAGTCCGACGCCGAGCAGGTGCTCGGCGAGGAGCTCGGCGTCGACGCGCGGGGTGGGCACGCCGGCCGCGGCCAGGACCGCCGTCGCCTCGCGCACGGCTTCCGCGAGGCTGGGACTATCGCCTGCAGTCATCTCGGGTGACCCGCGCCTATTCGCCGATGGCGTCGAGCCGGGACTGTTCGTCCAGTTCGATGGCCGACTGGATCACCGGCTCCAGGTCCCCGTTCATGACCTGGTCCAGGTTGTAGGCCTTGTATCCGGTGCGGTGGTCCGCGATCCGGTTTTCCGGATAGTTGTAGGTGCGGATGCGCTCGGAGCGGTCCATCGTGCGGATCTGCGACTTGCGCTGCGCGGAGTTCTCGGCGTCGATCTGCTCCTGCTGGTGCGCCAGGATGCGGGCACGCAGCACGCGCATGCCGGCTTCACGGTTCTGCAGCTGCGATTTCTCGTTCTGCATTGCCACGACGATGCCCGTGGGGAGGTGGGTGATGCGCACGGCCGAGTCGGTGGTGTTGACCGACTGCCCGCCGGGACCGGACGAGCGATAGACGTCGATCTTGAGATCGTTCTGGTTGATCTCGAGTTCCTCGGGCTCATCCACCTCGGGCAGCACCAGCACTCCGGCAGCCGAAGTGTGGATGCGGCCCTGGGACTCGGTCACGGGGACGCGCTGCACCCGGTGCACGCCGCCTTCGAACTTCAGCCGCGCGTACACGCCCTCGGCCGGGTCGTTCGAGCTGCCCTTGACGGCCATCTGGACGTCCTTGTACCCGCCGAGGTCCGATTCGGTGGCGGAGATGATCTCGGTCTTCCAGCCGCGGGATTCCGCGTAACGGCTGTACATCCGCAGGAGGTCCGCGGCGAACAGGGCAGCCTCGTCGCCGCCTTCGCCGCCCTTGACCTCAAGGATCACGTTGCGGGCGTCGTCCGGGTCCCGCGGGATCAGCAGCCGGCGCAGCCTGGCCGCCGCAATCTCCAGCGCAGCCTCCAGCTCAGGCACCTCAGCGGCGAACTCCGGGTCCTCGTCCGCCATTTCCTTCGCAGCGGAGAGGTCATCGCGGATGCTTTCCCAGCGGTGGTAAGCCTCCACAATGCCGTTCAGCTGAGCAGAACGCCGCCCCAGTTTCCGGGCCAGCCGCTGGTCAGCATAGACAGCAGGATCCCCAAGCTGCGCCTGGATAGAGTCATGCTCATCCAACAGGCCCTGTACGGACTCAAACATTTTCAAAACCTCTTTCGACTCTCTCAAGTCTAGTAACGCGACAGCGATGGTGGGCAAACAGCGAAGCCGTTCGGTTTGCTGCCGCCACAGTGAGCGGGGGCAACGGCCCCGCGCCGCGCGGGTTTTCCGCCCCGGGAGTGGCATCGGGCCTGCCGGAGCGTGGAGGCTCGGATCCGCAGGATCGAGCCTCCACGCGAAGGGGCGGGGGCGGAAAACCCGCGCGGCGAACCACGCGAGGAATCCACTCCCCGCCCCTAACTTAGCTACTTGTCGTTATCGGACTTCGCACCAAGCGTCGTCTTCTGCACCTGCATGAGGAACTCAACGTTGCTCTGGGTCTCCCGGATCTTGTTGGTCAGCAGCTCAAGGCTCTGCTGCGTTTCGAGTCCGGAGAGGACGCGGCGCAGCTTCCACATGATCTTGACTTCCTCGGGGGAAAGCAGGTTCTCTTCGCGGCGCGTGCCT
>JBKPJW010000190.1:0-3095 GCA_046730875.1 Actinomycetota bacterium
TGCCGCGCAGCAGCCGCGCCTGGTGGGCCCTTCTGCGGGACTCCGCCCCGCGGTTCGGCATCGTGGGCATCACCGTGCTTTTCGCCTTCGCCGGCGCCAACGCGCTGGCCGCAACCGGCCTGCCCAAGCAGATGACGGCGCTGCTCAACCAGATGAACTTGCCCCTGTGGCTCCTCGCCATCCTGATCGGGCTGATCGTCATCGCCGTCGCCGCGCCGCTCTCCGCCACGGCCACCATGGCCGCCGTCGGAACCGTGGGTGTCGCCACACTGGTGGCCGCCGGCGTTCCGGCAACCACCGCCGCCGTCGCCGTGCTGGTCTTCTCCTCCTGCGAAGCCGCGGTTCCGCCAGGAGGCGCGCCGCTCTATGTGGCCTGCGGCATCGCTGACGTGGACCCGGTCAAGACCTTCTCCCGCCTGCTCACCTACTACGCCCTGCCGCTGCTGGGAATCGGCGTGCTGATCATCGTCGGCGTCCTGCCGATCTAAAGGAACCAAACCCCATGCATCAGATCAGACGAGCCATCGAAGTTCTCTTCGTCCTGACCCTCGCAGCCCTTCTCCTGGGCGGCCTGCTGTTCGTGACAGGCCAGGCCATCGCCCTGGTCGCCGGCCAAGGCGACTGGCTGGTTTTCCTCAATGACTACGTCAAGACCCCGATCTGCATCGCGGCGTCCGTGTGTGCGGTGGCCGGCTTCCTCCTGAGCTACAAGCACCATAAGGAGCAGGTACAGGCACCGCAGGAAGCGACGACGCGATGACCAACACCGCGGAGGCCCGGACCTATCCTTCGTTTGCCGGGCTCCTGGAAAGAACGGGAACGCTCTCCGGAACGTCATGGGGACTGTTTCCCGAACCCGGCCGCGGAACGCCGTCCTTCATCACACCGGACACCATCCTGGCCGCCAAGGACTGCATCCGGACCGGCACGGTCTTTGGCCTGGACTACCCGGCGGATGCCTTCGATCCTGGAATGTCGCTTAAACGCAGCGCGCCGCGGCACACGATCTACTCCTCCCACCCTGCCCACCGGGACGACTACCTGGACGGGTACTACCTCCAGGGATCCACCCAGATCGACGGGCTCCGGCACCGCCGGGCGGACGACGTCGGCTTTTACAACGGCACCCCGGATGACCGAATCAGAGAAGGCACCCCGGACCTCGGCGTCCAGGAGTGGGCCGATAACCCCATCGTCGGCAGGGGAGTCCTGGTCGATCTCGACGGGCACCGCACCGGCCAGGGCGAGCCCATTGACCATGCAGCCGGGGAGCCCCTCAGCTTCGACCTGATCCAGGCAGCCATCCAGGCCCAAAACCTGACCATCCGCCCCGGTGACATCCTCATGCTTCACACCGGATGGTGCGAATGGTTCCTGGCCCTGACCCCCGAGGAAAAGCAGCGGACCCGCGACGGCCGGCGTGCCACGGGCATCGCCCAGTCGGAGGACTTCGTCGCCTGGGCCTGGGACCGCCGGCTCGCGGTTCTTGCCGCGGACAACTTCGCGCTCGAATGCCTGCCCGCCCTTCCCGGAAGCCCCTACCTGCACTCCGCCCCGAATGACCACGGCATGATGCACCAGCAACTCCTCGCCAAACTCGGCATGCCCCTGGGCGAACTGTGGCGGCTCGGACCGCTTAGCCAGCATATGAAAACCACCGGTCACTGGGACGCGTTCGTCAGCATCAAGCCGCTGAACATCACCGGAGGAACAGGCTCTCCCGCCAACGCCACCGCAGTGATGTGACTCTGGGAGGAAACACAGAGCTTCTCAGCCCGGGCGTTTGTTGCCCCGGTTCAAAGTGCGGCTAGGAACAATCCGTAGTGCGGCTGTTCCGTCCCGGCAGGGACTTCAGGACCAAATAAACCTCGCCGGCCTCCGTCGACTGGGCGGCTTGCTCCCGCGACTGTCCTTGGGCTGCAGCCACGTCCAGTCCGGCCTGAGTCACGTCCAGCCCGGCCTTAGTTGCCCGTCGCCCGTCGCTGACCCGGTGGACGCGGTCCCGGTTCCGGTGCGTGGAGCGGTCGGTGTCCCCTGCGGTTATCGCGGATATGTGGATGGCGGCGTCGTCTACCGCTGGTTGCTCTGTCTGTCCCGGGCCGATCGTCGCCCCGAAACTGGCCGCGGCCAAGAGGACTGAGCCTATGGTCAGGACTGCCGCGCTGCGCTTATGAGCATTCATTTTGACCTATTCCGGAAACGGAGGCCGGCCCCTCCGCGAGGTGGCCCGTGGAGAAAGACGTTTCACTTCGCAAGTTACGCCTACTCCTCGGTGACAAACAGCCTTCTCGCCACACTGTCAGGGAATTCACAGCTTCACTGCGACCATTCCTGCCGCCGCGGCGGCTGACCGCCGTCGCTTTTGTCCAGCGTTCTGGCCCTTAGGGACGTGCCGGTATCGCGATGTATTGATTGATGTTCGTGGATTGAAAAGTCGCAAATGAGAGCGTGTCCTGGCCGCCCTCCGGATTTCCCACCACTACGGTCTGGTTGGCGGAATTCACGCCCAGCAAGGCGTAGGAATGGTTGGATACCAGCTTGCCGTCGGAATTGGAGGTCCCCAAAGTTACGAGGCCGTTCGTGAAATCCCGCTGCATCTGCGCAAAGCTGACTCCCGTCATGGGACCGCCGGGGTTGCGGTCGATGCCCTCCTGGCCGGTGATGGCGTAGAGGCCGTTATGCACATCGTGATCCTGGATGTCGCTGAGGTCGGTGCCATCGATGCCGCTATAGCTGTTGCCGTTCACGGCCGCCCAGGCTTTCTCGATAATCGCCGCCCACGAAACGTTCTTGCCGTCAATCTTTTCGACGCCGTTTTGGAAGGGTTTGCCGTGCCTATACGGAAGATCGCCGTTCACCGTCGCTGTTACCGGATTCGGTACGCCGTCGTACTTGCTGTGAAATGAAACGGTGTACGTGCCGTTGCCGTTATCGTGCACCATATTCAGGATAGTCTCAGGCGACCGGGCGGCCACTGTCAACAGTGCGGCCAGGAAATAGCAATCGCCGGCGTCACCCTGTTCGATATTCGTCAGGTCGCCTGAAATATCCGGGTTGCCGGCGCTGTCCGGCGCAAACAGCACCTGGTTTGGAAC
>JBKPJW010000191.1:0-2575 GCA_046730875.1 Actinomycetota bacterium
GACGCAAATATCTACGATACGGCAAAGCAACCTACTTGTCTACCCCACTTCCGGCGGGATTGCAAGCACAAAGTTTCCGCCGGGATTCCGGGCGGGCGCCTGCCGGGCCTCGTCCGAGGTGGCCTGTACTGCTCAGAACGAGGGCAGAATGGATAGGTGACGGGCCTCACGATAACGTAGACATACGTCGAAAGTAGATCGGAAGAAAACACCATGAGCAACCCTGCGGACACCAACGATGTTGTCATCCTCGCCGCCGCCCGTACGCCCCAGGGGCGGCTGAACGGGCAGCTGGCCAGCTTCACCGCCGTCGAGCTCGGCACCCACGCCATCCGGGCGGCCCTGGCAGCCAGCGGGGTCAAGGCCGACCAGGTGGACAGCGTGATCATGGGCCAGGTCCTGCAGGCCGGAGCCGGCCAGAACCCGGCACGCCAGAGCGCCATTGGCGCCGGCATCGGCTGGAATGTCCCCACGGTGACCATCAACAAGGTCTGCCTCTCGGGCCTCACCGCCGTGATCGACGCCGCCCGGATGATCCGCAGCGGCGATGCCACGGTGGTGGTCGCCGGCGGCCAGGAGTCCATGACGCGCGCACCGCACGTGCTGCCCGGTTCCCGGCAGGGCTGGGCGTACGGCACGGTCCAGGCCCTCGACGTGGCCGCGCACGACGGCCTGACCGACGCCTTCGACGGGCACTCCATGGGCCTGTCAACCGAGAGCAAGAACCTGGTCCTCGGCATCGACCGGACCTCCCAGGATGAAGTGGCGGCCCAGTCGCACCAGCGCGCCGCCCGGGCCGCCAAGGACGGCGTCTTCGACGGCGAGATCGCCGCGATGAGCGTCAAGCAGCGCAAGGGCGATCCGATCGTCGTCACCTCCGACGAGGGCATCCGGCCTGATACCACGGTCGAATCGCTGGCCGGCCTGCGCGCGGCCTTCGTGACCGACGGAACCATTACCGCGGGCAACTCCTCTCCCCTGTCCGACGGCGCCGCCGCCCTGGTGCTGAGCAGCCGGAAATTCGCCGAGGACAACGGCCTCGAATACCTCGCAGTGGTCGGCAGGCCGGGCCAGGTCGCCGGACCGGACAACTCGCTGCACTCCCAGCCGTCCAACGCCATCAAGAACGCCCTGGACAGGGCCGGCTGGTCCGTCGCGGACCTCGACTTCATCGAAATCAACGAGGCTTTCGGCTCCGTTGCCGTGCAGTCCCTGAAGGATCTCGGCTATCCGCTGGAGCAGTGCAACATCCACGGCGGGGCCATCGCCCTGGGCCACCCGATCGGGGCCTCCGGCGCCCGGCTGGCCCTGCACGCCGCGCACGAGCTCAAACGCCGGGGCACCGGCAAGGCGGCCGTGTCCCTGTGCGGCGGCGGCGGCCAGGGCGAGGCGCTGCTGCTTTACCGCGACTGATCCGGACGCGCTGAACCCCTAAAACCAGAACGACCAAGAACCATGACAACCAGGAGCCAGGGAAGGGTGACGGGGATGGCGGAACAGAGCACCACCGACAATGGCCGCGAGCGGTTCCTGGCCGACGCGGCCGCCCGCGGCCTGAAGGTCGAGATCGTGGAGCGCCTCGCCGCCCGCAGCCTGGAGGAGGCGGCCGCGATTCTGGGGATAAAGCCCGCGGACATTGTGAAATCGCTGGTGGTCAAGCACAAGGACGGCAGCTTCCTGTTCGCCCTCGTCCCGGGCGACCGGCAGATCTCCTGGCCCAAGCTGCGTGCGCTCCTGGGCGTCAACAAGCTTTCGCTCCCGGCGGCGGAAACGGCCTTCGAGGCCACCGGGTACCAGCGCGGGACCATCACGCCACTGGGCAGCACCCGCCCCTGGCCGGTCTACGCCGACCGGACCATCACGGGCCGGCGGATCTCCATGGGTGCCGGGGAACACGGTTACAGCGCCTTCGTGGACGCGGACGCCCTGACGGCGGCCCTGGGCGCCGTCGTCGCCGACATCACCGAACCGAACTAGACCTCAGCTAACCCCTGCCAAGACCCTGCCCGGCCCGTTCTAGCCCAGCGCTGCTAAACCCCACGCCTGCTCAAACCGCCCGGCCCGCTTCGCATCCGCGGTGACGCTGTGGGCCCGGAAACGCAGGAAACCCCGCCCACCTGAGTGGACGGGGTTTCCTTCGAGCAGTGCGGATCGCGACGGATCCGGACGGCGGGAGTTACTTGAGGGTAACGCGGGCGCCAGCTTCTTCGAGCTGAGCCTTTGCCTTCTCGGCAGCTTCCTTGGTGGCGCCTTCGAGAACAGCCTTGGGTGCGCTGTCAACCAGGTCCTTGGCTTCCTTGAGGCCCAGGGAGGTGATGGCGCGAACTTCCTTGATCACTGCGATCTTCTTGTCGCCAGCAGCTTCGAGGATGACGTCGAAGTCAGTCTTCTCTTCGGCTTCTTCAGCAGCGGCGGCCGGGCCGGCAACGGCAACGGCAGCAGCGGTAACTTCGAAGGTCTCTTCGAAGAGCTTGACGAACTCGGAGAGCTCGATGATGGTCAGTTCCTTGAAAGCTTCAATGAGCTCTTCGTTGGTGAGCTTCGCCATGGTGTGGCGTCCTTCCTATAGTGGTGC
>JBKPJW010000192.1:0-15848 GCA_046730875.1 Actinomycetota bacterium
ATCTCCTCCTGGGACAGCCCGTTCTTCTTCAGGTAGGTGTTGATCACGGCATCCGAATGAGCGCCTAGGGTGTTGACGGCGACCTTCTTGCCGATCAGATCCCGCGGTGTCCGGATCGGGCTGTCCTGCGTGACATAGAAGCCGTTGAACGTCTTCTCGTCCTCGCCGTAGTAATTGACCACCGCAGTGACGGGGGCGCCGGCTTCGATGAGCTTCACCACAGCGCCGGAGAAGGCGCCGCCGAAGTCAGTGGCCCCCGTCGCCGCTGACTGGATGCTCGCAGGTCCGCTGATGGTGTTGCCCACCCAGTTCAGCTTCACGTCGCCCAGATAACCCAGGTCCTCGGCCAGTTCCGGCAACGTGACATTATTGGCCCAACCCTCGTAGCGGAGTTCGGTCACTTCGGGCGTTCCGGGCGTATTTCCGGCCGGAGATTCAGCGCTCGCAGGGCCGCCGCACCCGGACACCACCAGCGAGACCGCCACGGCGGCAGCCACGCCCATGGCGGAGAAAAGTCCTGCGGGTAAGAGTCGGTTTTTCATAGCGAATTCTTCCTGGATTCGATGGTGGGAACCGGGCCAGCCGGCTTGTGTCCACCATCAGAGCAGAGAAGAAACGCTGCCCGCACCCGCCCCGACGCCCAACGAAACCGCACGTAACCCGGCGACGAAAACGGCTCCGGAGACCGAAAACAAGACCCGGTCGGACGCATCGGGAAGCACTCCGTAACCAGGTGGACCCACGAAGTCATGTGCGAGCGTTCCGCGACTCTTCCCCGCCCCGCCCGATAAGCACTGTGAAGTCATGGTGACGCCCGACGACGGCGCATGACGGGGTCAGCGCCGCACAGCCCTGACGCCGGCACGGGAAATTCCTCGGTATGTGGCCGATTGTTGCGTTCCGGCGTCGCAGGATGGACCGCTTAAAGTCACAGGAAGGCACTTAAAAAAGGGGAGTGTCCTTGAACGGTGGATTCACCGTTCAAGGACACTCCCCTCCCCCGGGCCGACCTTGTCGCTTTCGCGGCCCCGGGTTGAACCGCTGTTACATCCCCGGGATCTGCCCGGCGTCCGGGACCTCGATGTCGCAGCGGCCCGGCATGTTCAGGTGCGGATGCTGCTTGGTAAGTTCCACGGAGAAAGCGTCAGACGGCGACGGCGCGGCCGGTGAAGGCGATCAGGCGTTCCAGGCTGCCGACGGTCTCCGCGACCGGCTGCGCAGCGGCGAAGCTGCCGCTGGCGCGGACCTGGTCCGAGATCGTCAGCACGGCCAGGTTCTCAACGTGATCCGTGACGACGTCGGAAACAACGAGCTCCTGGCCGCTGGCCTTCGCGAAGTCCCACGCGTGCACGAGCAGCTCGAGGTTGATGATTCCGGCCACGACGGTGGCCGGCAGCTCCGCGAAGCCCATGTCGATGGTGCCTTCAACGCCGCGGCGGGAGAACGCCTCCAGGGTGGCCTGCGCGAGTCCGGCGATGCGCACCTCCGGACCTGCCCCTGCATCGTCCGCCACATCTGCGCCTAGTGCGCCGCCGATCTGCTTCAGCGAACCGGCCAGGTGTTCCAGCAGTTCGTGGGCGGTGAAGTCATCGCAGGGAGTGGCTTTCTCCCGGTCTTCCGGAGTGAGCTTGCGCAGCACGCCCAGGAGCACGGCGAGTGATGCCTCGGCAGAGCTGAGGTGATCGATCGGGTCCGGGGCCGCTGACCACTGGTCCGGACCGGCGCCGGCAGCGGAGGTAGTTTCGGCGATGAGGCGGTCCAGATAGTGGTTCCAGCCCTCGGCGTGTGCTGCAGCCTGTTCGCCGCTGAGCCCGTCGTGGACCAGACGAAGTGTGGTGCCATCAGCGTCGGGCTCCAGC
Source organism: Actinomycetota bacterium (assembly GCA_046730875.1). Classification (GTDB taxonomy): domain Bacteria; phylum Actinomycetota; class Actinomycetes; order Actinomycetales; family Micrococcaceae; genus Arthrobacter. Next base: position 1,860 of record JBKPJW010000192.1, read on the forward strand.
GTGATCGTCACGGTGGATGCGCCCGGTGCCAGGTCCATTCCGGATTCCCAGCCCCAGGTGAAGACGACGCGCTTGCCCGGCTCGATCTCCTGGAAAGTGCCGGCGGCATGATGGCCGGGAGTGACGGTCCAGCGGTATTCGCCGCCAACGTATTACGCAAGTGCATGCCGACTGAGAGAGATAGACGGTCTTCTCCAGGCGGACGTACGGACATCCCTCACACGCCGTCTGAAGGCGACCATGGCGCAAGCCCCGGTACTACAGCCGGGCTTGCAGGCTGGATTCCCCACTCGTATAGCGGCGACGCAACCTGGACGCGACCGCGAAAATCCACGCCATGAACGTGACCAGGATGACGCGCTGCACCAGGCCCTTCCACTCGAACAATCCGTTCCCAGGCTGCTGGCTGAACTTGAGCAGGCCTATCCCGAGGGCCAGGACGACGCCGGCCGCTAGTGTCCACCCCGCCATGCGGCGCCAGGCCCGGTCGCTGCGGAAAAGCACGTAGAAAACGAAGCAACTAACGGGCGCGAGCGTGAAGAAGATTGCCCCGAAGATTCCATGCACGACACCATGCGCACTGGCCTGATCGAACATGGCAGACGGGTCGGTGGCGAACAGCCCGGACATCATCAGGCTGACTCCCATGCACTGCACAAGCAGCGGGCCGGCCCGGGAACCCGCCCCGGTGGTGAAGTGAGCCGCGAGTCCGCGACCGAATGCCACTACCAAAGCGCCGGTCAGCACGAAGTTGAGCATTTGGACCCAGCCGTTGGGGCCAAGGGACAGCTCGCTGACGAACATGCGCGTCGGGGAGTAGCCCGGGCACAGCCACCCGTAAACGGTGAAAACGGAGACAAAAAGGACTGCCCCCGCCATCCCGGCCACAGCGGCCAGTCTCACGCGTCTGCGTCCGGCTGCTGCGTTGCCGGCGACCGAACTCGAGATCACAGACTGAAGCTTAGTGGTTCATCACTCCTGCAAGCCGGGCCCGCTCCAGACAGATCCTTTAACGGATGCGACAATTGCTGCGTTTCCCGTGTCACATTTCGTGCTTCTGCGGTGTCCTATGTCTGAACGTTTGATTAGCGATAGGAGTCTGCAGTGTCTGCACATTGTCGGGTGGTTATTATTGGCGCCGGATATGCCGGAGTCATGGCCGCGAACAGGCTTGCCGGAAATCCGGGGCTGTCCGGATCCATCAAAGTTATTGTCCTCAACCCGGTGGCCGATTTTGTGGAAAGAATCCGCCTTCACGAGGTTGCGGCCGGAAGCCGGGAATCCGCAGCCGTGCCGATGCGGTCGCTCCTGCACGAGCGTGCGGAACTGATCGAAGGCGCTGCTTCGCTCATTGATCCTGAACACCGCAAAGTGCACCTTGCGGGCGGCGGCGCCCCGCTCGATTACGACATTTTGCTGTATTCCGTAGGCAGCACCCAGACACCGGGCAAAATTCCGGCCGGCGCGTATGGGCTGAGGGATCCTGAGGAGGCAAACCGTTTACGCGTCCGGCTCTCACAACTGGATCCGGCCGCAACCGTCAGCATTGTCGGGGCTGGCCTGACCGGGATCGAGGTTACTGCCGAGATCGCGGAACGGTATCCGCAGCTCCGGGTGCGCCTGATTTCCCGCGGGGCCATTGCGGACAGCTTCTCCGGAGCCGGCCGACACGCAGTCAGGAAGCGGCTTTCGGCCCTAGGCGTCGAAATGGTGGAAAATACCGACGTGCAATGGTGCGATTATTCTTCAATTCGGACTTCTGGCGGTGACACTTCGCGCTCTGACTGCACTATCTGGACCGCAGGATTCAGCGCGCCGGGCCTGGCCCGTGACAGCGGACTTCCAGTCGATGCCCTCGGGCGGCTCATGGTCGACGAGTCCCTGTCGTGCCCGCAGTACCCCGACATCTTCGGAGCGGGCGACGCCATCCGGGCCGCCCAAACAGTCGCAGGTCATCTGCGCATGAGCTGCGCGACGGCCCTGCCGCTTGGCGCCCACGCCGCCGACAGCATCATCGCCCGCCTCGAACATCGGGCACCAACCCCGCTTTCGGCGGGATACATGCTCAGGTGCATCAGCCTGGGACGCACGTCAGGGCTGCTTCAGACCGTGCGCGCGGATGATCGGCCCCGCGGCCTCGTCATTCGGGGTCGCCTCGCCGCGATGGCGAAAGTGCAGTTGTGCGAAATGACGCTTTCCTGGATCAGGGGCGAGCTTCGCCGGAACGGATCGTACAGCTGGCCCAAGGGCCCCCGACAAGCAGAAGCCCGATAAGGCCGTGGGAACCGCAGGAATCTTTGAGGAACACCGTTCCCTCCTTTTCACCATTGCCTACGAAATAACCGGAACAGCGACAGACGCCGAGGACGTCGTGCAGGACAGTTTTCTCAGATGGTCCGACGTCGATGCAGAAACTGTCCAGAATCCGCGAGCCTACCTGGCAAAAACCGTGACGCGTCAAGCGCTGAACTCGCTGAGGGCGGCTCAACGCCGCCGTGAAGACTACATCGGCCCGTGGCTTCCGGAGCCCGTGGTCACGGCCCCGGATGTGGCTGATAATGCCGTGCTGAGTGAATCGCTGTCGTTTGCGATGCTCGTGGTGCTCGAGACCCTGTCCCCCGATGAGCGTGCCGTTTTCGTACTCCGCGAGGTCTTTGACTTTCCCTACGGGGAGATCGCCGAGGCTACCGACAAGTCTCTCGTGGCCGTCCGTCAGATAGCCAGCCGGGCGAAGGCGCACGTGCGGGCGCGGCAACCGCGCTTTGACGTGGATGCACGGCAGCAAAGGGCAGTCGCTGACCGGTTCCTCACGGCTCTACTCGGCGGCGATATGCAGTCCCTCATGGATGTTCTCGCGCCCGGAGCCGTCCTCCTCTCTGATGGTGGCGGGAAAGTCACAGCCGCCCGCAAGCCAGTTATCGGCGCGGACAACGTCGCGCGTTTCCTCGCCGGCATCGCCAAAACCCCCGTCCCTGATATGCGCGTCGAACGCTCGTTCCTGAACGGTCAGCCGGCCCTTATTGTCTTCAGCGGAACCAGGGTTGACCTCGCCGCACTTATCGAATCCACGAACGGACATGTCACCGGGATCTACCTGGTCCGAAATCCGGACAAACTCGGCGCGGCCACCAAGGCGCACAGCTTCCACACACCCTAACTTGTCGTTTTCATGAGCCGTCTGCACGGCCTGTTGATTCGGTCCGTCATTGCACGAACAAAAGCTACGGTATTAGTGCAATTGCCGGCTCTTCACAGTTGAGGGTGTAGTCGCTGGTTGGAAGATGGCTGGCGCGCCGGTCCCGGGGTAGGCGTCGCGGTCTTCCGAGGAGAGGTTCCTACGCCGTCCATCTGGAAGACCTCGACGTGCGTGGCGCTACCTCCGGCCAGCGTCTGGAGCCCGATCGCGCGGTTCTGGCGTGCCGGGTCAGTGAACTTGAGTTGAACTTGCCGCAGGTGAGGTGCTGGGGCGGATCGGCGTCGGCTGCCCGACCAGGGACAGCGATGCGCAAACGCAGCCGGAGGCCCGATCCTGTGTCACTGTTCGCAGTGGACTTCTTCGCTTACCCGCTCAGATCGGTCAACGGAGCACCCGATAGCGCAGGTGAAGCACCCGGTTGCCCTGAATCATCACGTCAGGATCCTCCAACACGTACTGCGCATCGACCGACCCGAAGTAGCGCTTGCCGGACCCGAACACGACGGGTACGACGTCCATGCGCACCTCGTCGACCAGGCCCGCGGCAAGCATCTGGCCACCGACGTCGCCAGCGGCGACCTCAACCATGCGGTCACCCGCAAGCTCCTGCGCCTTGGCCATGGCGGCCTCGACGCCGTCGACGAAGTGAAACGGCGCCTCGGGGTCCCAGCCCTCGGGCTCCGGCCGGTGCGTCACGACGACCACGTGGTCGATTCCGCTCGGAGGCTTCCCGTCCCAGCCGTCCGTCATGTCGAAGACGTGGCGGCCGACGACGGTCGCCCCGATCTGGTCCCAGTACGGCCGGATGTAGTCGTAGGACGTCTGCGACACCTTCAACTCGCCGCTCTCGTCCAAGGGCACGTCACCGCTGGACAACCAGTCGAACAGGGGTCCGGGCTGGTCGTTCTCGTCAGCGATGAAGCCGTCCACCGACACCGAGCTGTACATGACCACCTTGCCCATGGGGCTCTCCTAATGCTTTGGGGTGCCCCCAAATTAGCGTGACGTAAGCTGTCGGTCTAGTAAGAAATCAATCGGCCTGCAGCGGCCAGCTGGCGAGCGCGTGGCCGGGATGTTCGCGCAGGAACCGCCGCCGGACTTCGACGTATCGGGCCGGCGTGAGCCCGGAACTGGGGCGGTCTGTCCGGCGGCGCAGCGCGAGTTCGTACTGGTCCCGGTACGACGAGGGGCTTTCGAGGGCGAGGGTGACCATGGCCGGGTCGAGGGCGTGGACGATCTCGCGGACAGTGGCGTAGCTCCGTGGCTGGGCACCTCGTCTTAGTGCTTCGGCGTCCGCAGGCCAGTGCAGCATAGCGATGCCAGGGCGGGGTCGGGTGAGCGCGAGGCCCTCGATGAGTGGAACGGTTGCCGGGTGCGTTCGCCTGGTACCTTGACAGCACTGGACCCAACATCCGATCGCGCCAGCGGACGCCCCCAAATCGGTTACCGCACGTCATATCCAGCCGAACGGGAACGGCACCCCCCGACGAACGGAACACAGCGGGCTTGAAATCCCAGCCATAAGCATGCTTACTATGGAGTCATGGCCGGATATAGCGGCTGCCAACCAGAGGAGAAAACACCATGGGACTAGGCGACAAGATTCAGAATGCTGCTGAGAAGGCTGGCGGTAAGGGCAAGGAAGCTGCCGGCAACGCCACAGGCGATGAAAGCCTGAGGGCGGAAGGCCAGGCTGACCAGGCCAAGGGTGATTTGAAGCAGGCTGGCGAGAAGGTTAAGGACGCCTTCAAAAAGGACTGATCCGATCACAGGCCAAGGGCGTATCTCTGACCATGAGGTGCGCCCTTCGCTATGCCCGGCGGCATGGCGCGAAGCAGCCGCCGGCACTCTCGACCCGGCCTACATCAACAGTCTTGCCCGGGTGCCCGGGTGGGCCGATAGCCGCCGGGAAGCCGAGGATGAAGCCCGCTGGCACCACCGGTTCGCCCAGCTGGTCGCCAATCGCGGGGAGGGCAACGACTGGCCCCGTTACCGGAACGCCGATTCGGAGCGGAAACACACCCTCGGAGTGGGGATCCACACCGAGCGGTACACCCGGCGCCGCGGTGAACTCGACCGGTCAAAGTCAAGCTCCTGGACGATGCCGTTCCCGGATGGCAGGCCGGAGGACCCGGGGCCGTATTCCCCGGCGGTGACCGGACTATCGCGCGTCCCAGCGGTCAGCGGTCTAGGGACGTCAACCCGGCTAGTAGAGTTATGGAGGTTCTCCAGTCCCCCCAGCTTGGAGAACCGGGAGCCTCCGCGCTTGAGTCCTGGATTCGCGCGGAGGCTTCCTCCTACGTCCGTACCTGCAGCACTCCGGCCCAGAGAGCTACTCAACCCGGAGAGGCGTCCCGAGGGGACAGCGTGTCTACCGGGCTGCGGAGACGTCAGGCGGCCGGCATGGAGCCGCGGATTTCCTCAGCCGACGGGCCAGGGATCGACGCGACGCGTTCGGGGACCGGAGGTGACATCAGTCGGGGACGTCCGGCAGGTTCGTCCAGCACGACGAGCGGAAGCTCGCGGTGGACAAGGTAATCGCACGCTGCCGGCCCGGCCATCCTAAGACCCGGGCACCGGCCTCCTCGATGTGCGGGACGGATATTGGCTGCACGCAAACCGGCTCTGAAGGTCTTGTCGCCAACAGGTGTGGAACCTTCGAGCGCGCACCAGCTCAGGTACAGGCCGTACAGTTCTGCCATGCTGAGACCGTCCCCCTCCGGATCCCGGGCAACGCACTCAGTGAGGAAATCTTCCAGTGGTGTCTTCGCCATCGTGGCCTCCTGCAATCCCGGCGGCACAGCCGCTCAACTGAAACAGCAAAAGCAACAGCATTCAATGTGAAGTAAGACCAACAGAACGTTCCTGAAACACTAAGAATTTAAGATCATCGGGTCTCGCTGTCAACGAGGTAATCAGGGGCGGACCGGCGGGAGAGGGCCCCGATGCCAGTGCCGCCCCGGTCCAAGGGGAGCACCTCATTGAGACCCCGGCGGTCGCGCCATGGACGACGTACCTTTGTCGGACTCTGCGTTCGACGAGGAAGTGGCACCGATCCAGAAATCGTGGTCATTGAATCCCTGTTGAGCCATTAAAGGCACCGCGGGCGGGCGTCAAACGTGGGCCACTGTATCGACCGGGTGATGGCCGCGGCGTTGCTGCGGGAGCAGGAGTGCCGCACGCGTACTTCACGTCCGTGGATGACGCCAGGGAATGGTCGAGTGGGCTGCTGGTTGCGCGTGCGTTCGAAGAATCCGGCGTCTAGCGGATCCCCTTAACGGCGGAACGGCGGACTTAAAGGCGGAAGAGCAGTTCACCGCCCGGCGCCTGCCGTTCCTGGTGTTCCCTTGGGCTAAGGAAATATGTGGCATCGATGTCTACAGCAGCGGCCGGCTGATCACACGCGACGTGTCGATGCGTCCGCGCCCGAACGCGTCGATCCGTCCCCAGCGGCCCGGGATGTCGATCAGCTCCAGCCGGCCGATGGTCGTCGGGAGCGCCGGATCCACCACGAGGTGCTCACCCATTGGTTCGAGCCCGAGCATCGTGCGCAGAAGCAGGAGCGGCGTGCCGGTGGACCACGCTTGGGGGCTGCACGCGGTGGGATACCGCACCGGGTACTTCGTCATCGATTGTGGGTACCCGCCGAACGCTTCGGGGAGGCGTCCGTCGAAGAACCGGGACGCTTCGAGAATGCCGGCCGCGACCACGGCGGCCTCGTCTTTGAAGCCGTAGCGGCGGAGTCCCCATGCGATGAACGAGTTGTCGAACGGCCAGATGGTCCCGTTGTGATAGCCAACGGGGTTGTACCGGCCCTCCCCGACGGCGAGCGTCCGGATACCCCAGCCCGAGAAGAGCCGGTCGCCCATGAGGTGTCCGACGACAGCCTTGGCCTTCGACTCGTCGACGATCCCGCTCCACAGGAGATGGCCGTTATTCGATGTTAGCGAGTCGACCTGGCGGCCGTCAGCGTCGAGAGCGATCGCAAAGTACTCACCGTCAGCGACCCAGAAGTCGCGGTTGAAGCGTTGCTTCAGCTCGGCGGCTTGCTCTTCGAGCTGGGTGGCAAAGGCGGGGTCGTTCCACACCTCGCGTGCCAGCCGCGCGCCGCGCACCTTGGCGTCGTAGGCGTAGCCCTGCAGCTCGCAAGTGGCTCGCGGGAAGCCGGGCAGCGTTCCGTCGTGGTAGGAGATCGAGTCCCAGGAGTCCTTCCAGCACTGGTTCTCGAGCCCGGTCTCGGCGTTGCGCCGCTCGTAGGCGATATAGCCGTTGCCCTGGAGGTCGGCGTAGGCGTCGATCCAATGCAGCGCGGCACGTGCCTCGTCCTCGAGCTCGCGGACGAGCGTCGTGTCGCCCGTCCACCGTTCATACTCGTCCAGCAGGACTACGTACAGCGGCGTGGCGTCGGCGGATCCGAAATACGGGGAGTGCGGGCGCTCCTCGAACGCGGTCATCTCGCCGAAGCGCATCTCGTGCAGGATCCGGCCGGGATCCTCGTCGCGGAAGTCGTCGATACGGGTGCCTTGGCGCAACCCGAGCTCGCGCAGCGTCGTCGCCGCCAGCTCCGATGTGAAGGGCAGCGCCTGCAGGCTCGTGAAGATGCTGTCACGCCCGAACATCGTCATGAACCACGGCAGACCTGCGGCCGGGAGGCTGCGGCCCCCGGCGGTTAGCGGCGAGAAGCGGAGCGCGGCCAGGTCGACGAGGCTCCGGCGGTAGGTTCTGGGCAGCGCCTCCCAATCACACGCGAGCTTCGGCGCCTCGTCGAGCCACCGGGCGAGGTTCTGCGCCATGTCCGTGATCGGCCGCTTCACCTGGTCGGAGAGCGACCGCGCTATGCCCTCCTCTTTCTGTCCGATTTCCCGTGCGAGCATCTGGATGGCGATATCGAGATCGGTCGTCCAGGTTCCGTGCGGCGCAATCGTGATCCCGAACGTCAGCCCGTCGTCGTCGAACGCGCAGGGCTGTGACGATGTGATCGCCGTCGACTGCCTGTATGTGTCCCGCCGGTACGTCAAGAGCAGCGAGTCCCCGTCCACCCGCTTCTCGTAGAATCCTTTCTTCTGCAGCGCATCCTTGACCTCGAACAGATCCGCGAAGTCGCAATCCGCTTCGATCCGTACGATGAGATCGACCGGCGCGTCGTCGTGGTTTAGGATCGTCAACTCCTCGTGGAAGCCGTTGCCGACCGCACGCTGGCGGATCACCGAGAGCGTCGTGTTCACGTAGACGCTCCCGACCCCGGGGACGAGGAAGAACCGGGCCTCGAAGTACTGCAGGTCGTCGGTCGACAGCGAGGTGAGACGGTCGCCGTTCACGGTGAGCACCCACTTCGACAAGAACCGGGTGTCGAACGAGAACAACCCCGTCGGGTCCGACGGCGAGGCCTCAATATCGCCCCGCGCGTCGCTGACGACGAAAATGTTGCCGTTGAGGATTTTCACCATCTCGTCGCTCATCATGCGCTCCTCGTGCCGGCAGCCGGGTCCCACCCGCGAGGAGGGGCGGGGAAGATCCGCTGGATCGCGATCAACAGCTCGAGATCGCCGCGGAATTCCAAGGCACCGCGCAGGACCGCAGCCGTTAGGTTTTTACGTCCGCCGACCAGCTCCTCGAAGAGTGGGCGTTCGCCGCGAATCGTGGTGTCAGCCGGACCAGCCTCGCGCGCCACGGTGAGCTCGCCCTTGTCAACGGCCACGAGCCATTGCTCCGTGCGCGTGCCGTCCACGAGATCAAATCGGACGCGCCCCGAGACCTTGCGCAACAGTGGCTCCTGGCCACGCCGCCCGAGCTCCTCGAAGAACATCGCCGCGGGATCATCGGCCAGTTTCTTTCGGGATGGCGGGGTCGTCATAGGATCATCTCTTTCCATCAGGATGTCCGGCCGGAATGGCCCAGCCGAGTCGATCACTTGCTCATGGTGCATGCTCACGAGCGCGGATGCCTCCGCCTGTCTGAACACGGGCTCAAGAAAGGCGGAGGCATCCGCGCTCCGGCCGGGTATTCCTGCATCGGCATTTCACCCATGACCCGACAGGTCAGAGGTGAAGAATGCACCGGGTCGCTGAGCCAGATCGTCCTCCGCGTGCAAGACAATCGGAATGCCGCCCTAGCGGCCCGCAGTTTCCTCTCGGTCATGTAATGGCCTCGTTCGAGCACGACGATCTCGGCAGACTCGTCCAACCACCGCAGGCGGGCACCAGTCGAGGTGCCTGCGGCAACTCCGACACTGAATGTCCTCACGGCCGGTCCCTTCGTCTGGGGGCACGAACTCAGGATCCTTTTTAGGCTGCTCGGCGGCCGAGGGCATCACCCTTCATAGGTGAATGACGGTGGCCGGCAGTCGACTAGCCATCGAGGTCACCTCTCCATGGTCAGGGGCCGTCGTCGGGAGGGCCCGAAATTAGTGGTCAGCCGTAGCTTGAATAGTCATGCTTAAGGCGGCAGGGCCGACACGTGGAAAGGGCGCCGGTTGTTGTGAACTGCTCCCCAGACCGGCCACGGTCTCGTGGTGATGTTTTTAGGATTCAGGGTGCGAAACCACTAGGATTGCTGCCCAATGGTAGCTTTTGACGAATCATCCGATCAGTCGCGGTCCGCGTCACCGCGGAGGCCGGTATTCGTCGATGCCTCAGGTCGGCGCCTGCGGCGGGTCAAGCTTATCGGCCTCGGGGCCCTCGGGCTCGTTGCGGGATATGTCATCCTCCTGCTGGTGGCATTCATTGGCGGCTCCAATGTCGCCGCGCCATTCCTGCCTCTGCCGGCTGCTCCGGCGGCCCGCGATCTTCCGTCTCCAGTGGCACCGGTTTCTCCCGCAACTGGGTTCCCCGCTAGCGAACCTCGACCGGCCGGGCCCCCAGCGCCGGCCGCTGTTCAGGCCCCGATGACCGCTGCCCATGTGACCGCTGCCCGGGACCCGGCGGCTCCGGCTTCGGCCGCTCCGCTGGCAGCGCGGATCGATACTGCCGCAAGGAAGCCTGCAGCGCCCGTTGCTGCTCCCGCGACGGGCACGCCGCCGGCTGCGCCGGGCAGGAGCGGGACGGCGCCGGGCCAGGCCACGCGACCGTCGGCGCCGCAGCCGCACCCGTGAGTGTTCGTCGTCCGAGGAAGGGCGCTGTTCCCGCCGGGGTAAGGGCTCATTGGTTCATCGTCATGGCCGTCCTGTTTGCGCTGGGTGTTGCCCTCGCCGTGCAGGGATATATGCATCACCTGGCTGGGATCACCGATGACTCCGCCCCCGGGGGAGGCTCCTCCGGCACGGTTCCCGATGCGGTGTCCCACGGCGGACCGGTGGTCGACGCCCGGGGCGGGACAGTCCACACCGTCGCGCCCGCGGACCACACGCTGGCTCTCACGTTCGACGACGGCCCGGACCCCGTCTGGACGCCGCAGATCCTCGACGTGCTCCGGAAGCACCACGTCCATGCCACGTTTTTCGTGGTCGGGTCAGCCGCTATCGACAATCCCGACCTGGTCCGCAGGATCCTCGCTGACGGCAACGAGATCGGGGTCCATACGCTGACCCACGCGGACCTCGGCAGTGCCCCGGCTTGGCGCCAGCAGCTCGAGGTGCAGGGAGCCCAGCAGGCGATCGCAGGCATCACGGGCCACGCCGCGACGCTCCTGCGGCCGCCGTACAGCTCTGAGAACGACGCCGTCACGGACGGCACTTGGTCAGCGATGCGCGCCACGGCGGCCCAGGGCTACCTCACAGTGCTCACCACAAAGGACAGCGAGGACTGGCAGCGGCCCGGCGTCGCCGCGATCGAGCGGAACCTTGCCCCGTCCGGCCCCCAGGGCCAGGTCCTCCTGATGCACGACGGCGGTGGCGACCGGGAGCAGACGGTCGCCGCGCTCGACTCCGCTCTCACTACGTTCGCGGACCAAGGATTCCGGGTCACGACGGTGGGCGACGCCGTCGGGATTACGAGCATGCGGGAGGCATCGGCAGGGGAGCAGATCAGCGGGACCGCGTTCGTGTGGGGAATCCGGCTCAGCGACTTCGTCATCACCGCCATCTCGTGGGCGCTCGTTGCGGCCGGAGCCGTGACGATCATCCGGGCCGTCCTCGTGATCGGATTCGCGGCGCGCCACAGGAGAGCGGCACGCCGCTCCCAGTCCGGCCGCAGCCGGCGCCGGGTGGACGTGCCGGTCCGGCCCGAGATCACCGAACCGGTCAGCATAATTGTCCCCGCGTACAACGAGTCCGCCGGCATTGAAGCGGCGGTCCGATCCATCGCCGCCTCGACCCATCCTGTGGAGATCATCGTGGTCGACGACGGGTCGACCGACAGCACCGCAGAAATTGTGGAAGCGCTCGGCCTGCCGGGCGTCACGTTGATCCGGAAGGAGAACGGCGGCAAGCCATCCGCCTTGAATGCCGGACTCGCCGCTGCCAGCTACGACCTTGTAGCGATGGTCGACGGCGACACAGTCTTCGAACCGGGAACGGTTCATGCCCTCATCCAGCCCTTCGCCAACCCCCAGGTGGGCGCAATTTCGGGGAACACGAAGGTTGCCAACCGCGAAGGAATGCTCGGGGCCTGGCAGCACATCGAGTACGTCGTTGGCTTCAATCTGGACCGCAGGCTGTTCGACGTCGCGGAGTGCATGCCGACCGTACCGGGGGCTATTGGTGCCTTCCGCCGCGATGCCCTCCTCCGCGTCGGCGGAGTCAGCAACGACACTCTTGCCGAGGACACGGACTTGACCATGTCTCTGTGCCGCGACGGCTGGCGGGTTGTGTACCAGGACAACGCGAGGGCCTGGACCGAGGCACCCGAGAGCCTCGGGGCGCTCTGGAAGCAGCGGTACCGCTGGTGCTACGGCACGCTCCAGGCCATGTGGAAGCACCGCGGGGCCGTCCTGCAGGGAGGAGCGGCTGGCAAGCTCGGACGGCGCGGCCTTGGCTACCTGCTCGTACTGCAAGTGCTGCTGCCACTGTTCGCACCGGTGGTGGACGTCTTCGCCATCTACGGCCTGATCTTCCTTGATCCAGTCCGGATCGGGCTCCTCTGGCTCGTCTTCCTTGCCGTTCAATTCTTCATGGCTGCCTATGCGTTCCGGCTTGACAATGAACGGATTCGCCCGTTGTGGACGCTTCCTCTTCAGCAGTTTATCTATAGGCAGCTCATGTATCTGGTCGTCATCCAGTCGGTGGTCACTGCCCTGGCCGGTGTGCACCTGCGGTGGCACCGCATGGAGAGGTACGGAAGTCTGCGCGTCCCGCCCGCCCAAGTCCAAGCGCAGGGCGTGCAGGACTAAACACTTCACAAGCGATTCACCGGCTCGCGTTGAGCCGAACAGGGTGATCCTGCTCGGAATGCAGTACTACGCGATGCTCGGCACCGCAGCTAACGGCGCAGGGTGGCGTACCGCTGGAAGAACAGAGCTAAGGACTCGGCCAGGGCGCTGATCTCATCCGGGTCGACGCTCTCGTTCGGTGCATGGATGAGTGCGAGGGGTTCCTCGACGCCCAACAGGATGATTTCCGCGTCCGGATAAGTGTCGGCAAACACGTTACAGAGTGGGATCGATCCACCTTGGCCCAAGGTGGCCATCGGCTGCCCATAGGCCGCGGACATTGCGGCATTCATGGCTTCAAACGCAGGGCCGCCGGCTGCCGCCCGGAAGGGCGAGCCGATGGCCTCCAGGTCCACCGCGATGTGCACTCCCCAGGGTGCGTTGGCTTTGAGGTGCCCCACCAACGCCGTGTGGGCGTCGGCGGCGGCCATGCCTGGCGGGACTCGCAGGTTTAGTCGCGCGGCCGCCTTCGGCACGATCGCTGCCGTCGATCCCGTCACCGGCGGGCAGTCGATGCCGAGCACGGTGACGGCCGGTCGCGCCCAGAGCATGTCGGATACGCTGCCGTCTCCCAACAGCGAGACGCCCTCGAGCACGCCGGCATCGGAGCGGAACTGCTCGGGCGGATAGGGTGCCCCGGTCCAGGTCTGGGTGTTGTCCAGCCCGCGAACGGTGGTGTTGCCTTGTTCGTCCCGCAGGGACGACAGCATGGAGATCAGGGCGGCGAGGGCATCGGGCGCTGCACCGCCGAACATGCCGGAGTGCAATTCGGAGGTCAACGCCTCCACGCTCACCACCACGTTGACCATCCCGCGCAGTGTCACGGTCGCTGCGGGGTGTCCCACGGCGGCGTTGCCGGTATCGCAGACCAGGATGGTGTCGGCACGGAGCAGGTCAGGGTGGCTCGCCACGAACGCCTCCAGCCCGCCGGTGCCCTGTTCCTCCGAACCTTCGACCACCAGCTTCAGGTTCACCGGCACGTCGCTGCCGAGCGCTCTCAGTGCCAGCAACTGGGCGACGATGTTGCCCTTGCAGTCGGCGGCGCCACGTCCGTACCAACGGCCACCGGCTTCAGTGAGCTCGAAGGGCGGGGTGCGCCAGGCGGCATCATTGAGGGGTGGCTGCACGTCGTAGTGCGCGTAGAGCAGTACGGTGGGCGCATCCGGATCCGGTCCCGGTCTCGAGCCGACCACCGCGTCGGAGCCGTCCGGCGTCCGCTCGAGGTGAGCATCCGAAAATCCGAGCTCGGCGAATTTTCCGAGTACCCACTGTGCAGCCTTGGCGCACTCCTCGGGGGGAAACTGCCGCGGGTCCGCCACCGATCGGATGGCCACGAATCCGGCGAGCTCCCCCTGTGCCTGGCGCATCAGATCGGCAATGCGGGAGCGAAGGTCCACGGCTCACCCACCGCCCGAGTTGTAGGTATTGAGGTCGTCGATGTACTGCTGGAACTCAGCCAGTTTGTCCGGGCAGTAGATCTTGATAATCGC
>JBKPJW010000193.1:0-3556 GCA_046730875.1 Actinomycetota bacterium
GCCGTGGGGTGTGCTGTCCAGGGGCGCGCGGCCTGAAACGCGGGTCATCGGATCTCCCTTCCGGAGATGTCCAGGAAGACGTCCTCGAGGCTGCGGGCCTCAAGGCTCAGGGAGCTCGGCATGATCCCGCGCGCGGCCCACCAGGCGGTGATCGCGGCGAGGTCGGCGGGGGTCAGCGCTCCGGTCGCGGCGTAACTGCCGGCCCGCGCCTCGGTGACGTCGACGCCGTCAGGCAGCACACCGGTGAAGTCCAGGCCAGGTTCGCTTTCAAACAGCAAGGTGCGGATGTGCGGCCCTGTCTCGCCGGCGGGCAGCCGGTGCTGGAGGAGCTGGGCGACGGTACCTTCGGCGACATTCCGGCCGGCGTCGATGATGTAGACATAGTCCGCGAGGCGTTGGGCGTCGTCCATCAGGTGCGTCGTCAGGATGATCCCCATCCCGCGATTGCGCAGCTCTGAGATCAGGTCGAAGACCATCTGGCGGGACTGCGGGTCCAGTCCGGCGCTCGGCTCGTCGAGGAACAGGACTTCCGGGTTTCCCACCAGCGCGGCGGCAAGGGCAAGGCGCTGTTTCTGCCCGCCGGACAGTCGCCGCACCGAGCTGCGGCTGAAAGAGTCGATTCCCAGGCGGGCGATGAGCTCATCCACCGGCCAGGGGTCCTGGTACATGCCGGCGACGTGCCGCAGCAGGGGGATGGGCCGGGCCGACGGCGGCAGGCCGCCGTCCTGCAGCATGACCCCGACACGCGCGCGGAGCCCCGCGCCTGCCGTATCCGGATCGTGGCCCAGAAGATTGATGGTGCCGGAAGTACGCTTTTGCAGCCCCTGGGCGCATTCGATGGTGGTGGTTTTGCCGGCGCCGTTGGCACCCAGCAGGGCCGTGACCTGGCCGCGCTCGGCAGTGAGGGACAGTCCGCTGACCACGCGCAGCATCTTGCCGTCGAGGGTGGGCAGTGGACCAACATCCTTGACTAGCCCGCTGATGGTCAGAACGGGGGATTCGGGAGATCGCACCACAGCATTCTACGGGATGTAGTACGGGCTCTCCCCGGCGGGGTGACGCCCCGTAGGCAAGCCATGCCTTACTGGAATGCCGGACTAAATTACGACATCATTGTGTTGTGTATTCCATGAGTTCCTCTGTGCCTGCAGCCCGGCCCGGGCGTGGCGCCGCCCCGCGCGCCGTGTCTGCCCAGGCGCACGTGGCGATCGTTCCCGATGCACTTCCCGCAGGCACCCCTCACGCCCACGACGCGGATGAGCGCACCCGTGACCGCGTCCTTAATGCCGTGCTGGAACACGGGCCGATCAGCGCAGCCGAACTCGGCGACCTCCTGGGCTTCACTCCCGCCGCGGTACGCCGCCACCTCGACCACCTTTCGCGCAGCGGAGTCATTGAGGTCAAGCGGGTGGCCCGCGCCGGCGCCGGTGCCGGACGGCCCGCCCGCCGTTACGTCCTCAGTTCGCAGGGACAGTCGACCCTGGGCAACGACTACCTCGGCATCGCCACGGTCGCGTTGCGCCGCCTGGGCGAGGCGGCCGGCCCCGAGGCGGTCCGGCAGTTCGCCGTCGAGCGGTTCGCCGAAATGGAACGCCGCTACGCGCCCGAGGTTGAGCAGGCCGGACCGGACATCACCGCAAGGGCGCGGGCCCTGTCCGAGGCGCTCAGCCGCGACGGTTTCGTTGCCTCGGCGCAGTCGATCGAGGCCAGGTCGCCGCTGCCGGCCGCGCTGTCCAGCGTCCAGCTCTGCCAGGGACACTGCCCCATCCAGCACCTGGCTGCCCAGTTCCCCGTGTTCTGCGACGTGGAGACCGAGGTCTTCGCCCGGCTGGTCGGCGTCGACGTGCGCCGGCTGTCCACACTTGCGCGCGGCGGACACGTCTGCACCACCCACATACCTACGGGCCGTCCGGCCGCCGTCGGGACGTCCAGTCCCGCAGCCCCGGTCAACCCGGACGAAGTATCCAACCATCTGCAAGAAAGGCCGTGATGACGGACCAACTATCAGAGAAGAAGGTTGCTGACTCTACTGTGATTTCGGAGATTCTCGAGAAGAATCCCGAGCTCCACGGAATCGGCACCTATGAGTACGGCTGGGCCGACAAGAACGACGTCGGCGCCAACGCCCGCCGCGGCATCGATGAAGACGTTGTCCGGGACATTTCGGCCAAGAAGAGCGAGCCGGAGTGGATGCTCGACCTCCGCCTCAAGGGCCTGAAGTACTTCGACCGCAAGCCCATGCCCACCTGGGGCGCGGACCTGTCCGGCATCGACTTCGACAACATCAAGTACTTCGTGCGGTCCACCGAGAAGCAGGCCGCCACCTGGGAAGACCTGCCCGAGGACATCCGGAACACCTACGAGAAGCTGGGCATCCCGGAAGCCGAGCGCAGCCGCCTCGTCTCCGGCGTCGCAGCCCAGTACGAGTCTGAGGTTGTGTACCACCAGATCCGCGAGGACCTGGAACAGCAGGGTGTCATCTTCCTGGACACCGACACCGCGCTGCGCGAGCACCCGGAGATCTTCCAGGAATACTTCGGCACCATCATCCCGGTGGGCGACAACAAGTTCGCGTCGCTGAACACGGCCGTGTGGTCCGGCGGATCCTTCGTCTACGTCCCCAAGGGCGTCCACGTGGACATCCCGCTGCAGGCCTACTTCCGCATCAACACGGAAAACATGGGCCAGTTCGAGCGCACGCTGATCATCGCCGACGAGGACTCCTACGTCCACTACATCGAAGGCTGCACCGCGCCGATCTACACCTCGGACTCGCTGCACTCCGCCGTCGTCGAGATCATCGTGAAGAAGGGCGCCCGCGTCCGCTACACGACCATCCAGAACTGGTCCACCAACGTGTACAACCTGGTCACCAAGCGCGCCATCTGCGAAGAGGGCGCCACCATGGAGTGGATCGATGGCAACATCGGCTCCAAGGTCACCATGAAGTACCCCGCCGTCTACCTCGTGGGCGAGGGTGCCAAGGGCGAGACCCTGTCCATCGCGTTCGCAGGCGAAGGCCAGCACCAGGACACCGGCTCCAAGATGGTCCACATCGCGCCCAACACCAAGAGCTCGATCATCTCCAAGTCCGTGGCCCGCGGCGGCGGGCGTGCCGCCTACCGCGGCCTGGTCCAGGTCCGCGAAGGCGCCAAGCACTCGGCCAACACGGTCCGCTGTGACGCCCTCCTGGTGGACACCATCAGCCGGTCGGATACCTACCCGTACATCGACATCCGCGAGGACGACGTCACGATGGGCCACGAGGCCACGGTCTCGCGGGTCAGCGAAGAGCAGCTGTTCTACCTGATGTCCCGCGGCATGCGCGAGGACGAGGCCATGGCGATGATCGTCCGCGGCTTCATCGAGCCGATTGCCCGCGAACTGCCGATGGAATACGCCCTCGAGTTGAACCGCCTGATTGAACTGCAGATGGAAGGATCGGTCGGTTAATGACTGACATCACTACTGAAAAGGCCCGCATCGGCGCGCCCTCAGCCCAGCCGTTCATCAACGGTTTCACCGAGGAAGGCGAAAGCCTTTCACCGCTGAACGC
>JBKPJW010000194.1:0-1200 GCA_046730875.1 Actinomycetota bacterium
CCTCCACCAGGCTGTCCACGATGCCGGCGGCGACGCCTTCCTCGAAGAGGGTTTCCCCTGCTGCCGCCCGCCGCAGCGCGCCGATCAGGTCCGTGCCGCCGATCTCCTTCAGCACGTATCCCCGCGCACCGGCCAGGACAGCGCCGCGCAGGGCCTGCTCGTCGTCGAAGCTAGTCAGGATGATGCAGTTCAAAGACGGATCCACCGACCGAACGTCCCGGCAGACCTCAATGCCGGTCCCGTCCGGCAGGCGGGCGTCCAGCACACAGACATCGGGGTGCAGTGCGGGAATGCGGCGGGTCGCCTCCACGGCGGATCCGGAACTGCCAACCACTACGAAGCCCTCGCCCTCGAGGAGTTCCTGCAGCCCGCGTCTGACAAGTTCGTGGTCATCAAGGATAAAGACGCGGATCACCGCCTGCGCGCCATCGGCGGCAGTGAGACCTGCGTCTGCCCAGGCAATCATGGTTCTCCCGTCCGGCCGCTTTTCAGGACCGCTCGAATTTGTGGCTCATTGACTTACCCCAGCCTCTGCCATTCTTCTGCACTGTGGCGCCACGGACAAGGGTCATTATGCCCAGCGGTGCGCCTCCGGCCGCTGCACTGCGCTTTCGGGAACGCGGGCTGGTGCGCTTGATGACTTTTGGCCCTAGGCACCGGGCCCGACGTTGGACACCATGGGACGGTCGCCATCTGGCGCAGCAAGCCCGGCCGGCATGAGGACGGAACGAGGACAGGGTTCACCGATGAACGAACTCAGGGACGTCCGCACGATCGTGGTCGGGGTTGACGGCTCGGGCGCTTCGGTATCGGCGTTAAGGCAGGCGCAGGCCCTTGCAGTGCCCCTGTCCGCCAAGGTCGTCGCGCTGGCGTGCTGGGACTATCCTCCGGTGTACGACGGCTATGTCGCGGTCGGCATCGACGACTTCGACGTCCGGGCAGGGGAAATCCTGGAAGAGGCGGTTGTGAAGGCCTTCGGCCCGGACACCCCGTACAACGTCGAGGCCCGCCTCAGCCGGGGACATCCCCGCTGGTTACTCATCGAGGAAAGTAAGAGGGCGGACATGCTCGTCCTGGGCCGCCGCGGCCACGGCGGGTTCGGCGGCCTGCTTCTCGGGTCTGTGAGTTCTGCGTGTGTGGCCCATGCCCATTGCCCGGTACTGGTGGTCCACTCGCCTGAAAGCGACTGAGGGTGGACTC
>JBKPJW010000195.1:0-2431 GCA_046730875.1 Actinomycetota bacterium
GTCCTGATCGCGAACAATGGGCATGACCATCAAAGCCTGCGCTGAAGAATGAGCATGCCCCGCGGACACACCGCGGAAGGGGCATGTCCCTCCTGCGGGTCCTGCGGGCGGGTGGCTTAGCCGACCGCGCCGGAAGTGAGAGCGGCACGCAACTGCCTTACCGCCGTCGTGCCTCCCGCGATGAACCAGTCGAGTCCGTTGACGCGCACGACGTCGGTCGCGCCGCCGGCCGCCTCGATGATTGCCTTGCCGGGCAGCCAGTCCCATTCGGGGCAACTGTGCTGGAACCAGCAGCCGACTTCGCCGTCCGCCACCCGGCCGAGGTCGCAGGAACCGGACCCGAACATGCGCAGCGCGGCCGCCGACGTAGCTGCCGCGTGCCAGGGCATGGCACACATCGGATCGGCTAGCCATGTGGGGTGGATGTACGTTGCCGCACCGAGCTCAGACACCGGTGTGTCGGATCTCCCCTTGCCGCCGGACGCGCCGGCATGGAAGGTGCGCAGCTTTTCACCGTTGAGCGTTGCAGCCCTGGATGTCCCGCCGAGCCAGAGTTTGTCCTCCTCCGGCTGGAAGACGGCGCCGAGCCCTGCGCCGGATGAGTCCTTCAGGGCAATGGCCGAGCACCAGTACGTGGATCCGTGCAGGAAGTTGTAAGTCCCGTCGACGGGGTCGATGACCCAGGTCCGGCCGCTGCTGCCCTCCACGGAGGCACCTTCTTCGCCCAGGATGGCGTCGTTGGGCCGGCAGCGCCGAAGCTGCTCCAGCACGTAGGACTCGGCGGCGTGGTCGGCGGCGGTGACGACATCCGAGACCGACGTCTTCTGCCTGCCTTCAAGCCCCGCCTGTCGCATCAGCAGCGCCAGCGTGCCCGCCTCGCGGACCAGGGCCTCGGCCAGCTGATAGTCATCCTGAGTCGGGTCGAGATCTGCGGTGCTGTGCCGGCCAAGCCGGTGTTTTCCTAGTTCGGTCACGCGTCCCACACTATCGGCGCCCGTTGGCAGTGAACAGCCGGGGCGGGCGGCCGTGCCGGACGGGCGATAATGGAGCCATGGCCAAGACACCCGCGCAGCGGATCAAGAAGCACGGCGCCAACGCGGCGGTCCCCCAGCACCACCTCCCGCCGGTGATCAATCCGACCACCAGCCGGACGCCGCAGAAGGCACAGAGCAACACCAATCTCATTGTGATCGCCGGCGTCGTGGCCAGCCTGTTCCTGTTCTGGTATCTGCACCTCCTCACGCTGGACCAGCTCACGCAGCTGTCGGGCGGCCTAGCGATGCCGGATTCCCTGGTCGGCGGCTTTGACCAGGGGTTCGTGGAGCAATTGCGCGCGGCCATGGACGCCGACGCCCGGGGCCAGCTGAGTTATGTCCACAAGACCGCCGGCACCCTCTTTCCCCTGATTTTTGGCTTCACCTGGCTGGTGCTGATCGGAACCAACGTGGCACGGAAGTCGCTGCGCTGGGCGCTGTGGTCGCTGCCGCTGCTCTTTGCGGCCGTCAGGCTGTGGGGCAACGCGGTGATCGATGGCCTGATGTCCGCCGGCACCGTCGACGGCGGACAGGTGGTCCTGGCGTCCACGCTCACCGTGGCCGGCTGGATTCTCCTGGCGCTGAGCCTCACGGCCGGTGCCGCGGCGGTGCTCCTGGGACGCAAGGCCACGGTTGCCTCCCCCACCACTGGACATGTCCAGGCCTAAGGGCTGCTGAAGGACTTAGTTCCTTGCGCGTGGCCCGGAACACCGGACATGCCAGTCCTGTAGGGCTGCTGAAGGACTTATTTCCTTACGCGCTGCCCGGAACACCGGACATGTCCAGTCCTGAGCGCCGCTACAGGACTGGTTCCGTGCACACGGCCTCGACCACCGGACATGTCCAGTGCTGGTCCCGAGCACTGGGCACAGGGGGCATATGCTCATTCCTCGCTCCGCCCACGGAGCATGTCCCCTGGCGCGGTGTCTGGAGTCCTCGCTGCACGCGGCGTCGAGCGCGGGCCATGTCCGGTCTTGGCCGCAGCCATTGGACATCTTGCCGATGTGTCCAGTTCTGAACGTCAGCGGAGGGCATGTCCTCGTCAGCGCAGGTTCAGGGAACGTCTGTCAGGAATCCAAGGGTCTGCTCCGCACGTTGCGGGGCCCCTGCCTTTTCAAAGTGGTCAGCGGCTTCCAGCAGGTGTTTCCGGGCTTCCGCCCCATTTCCCAAAGCGGCGTGCGACCGGCCCAACAACAGATTTACCTCGCCCAGAATTTGGGGCGATGTCTTTTCGGGGACCGGGAAGATGCTGCCAAGAGTGTCGACCGCCGCTTTTTGATCTCCGGCCAGGAAATTCCAATGGCCCCGATTCAGTTTGAGCAGAATGTGATCTTCCTCGGAGCCGCCGATGACATCCGTGGCAAGTTCCGCCCGTTCGATGCAGCGCAGCGTATCCG
>JBKPJW010000196.1:0-1116 GCA_046730875.1 Actinomycetota bacterium
CTCGGCAAGATCCACTTCTGGATGCTGTTCCTCGGCTTCCACGGCACGTTCCTGATCCAGCACTGGCTCGGTGTTGAGGGTATGCCCCGCCGCTACGCCGACTACATGCCGCAGGACAACTTCACGTGGATGAACCAGTTCTCCACCATCGCCTCCTTCGTCCTCGGCGCCTCGCTGATCCCGTTCTTCTGGAACGTCTACATCACCTGGCGCAGCAACGAACGTGTCGAAGTTGATGACCCCTGGGGCTTCGGTGCCTCGCTGGAGTGGGCGACGTCCTGCCCGCCGCCGCGCCACAACTTCACCTCCCTGCCCCGTATCCGCTCCGAACGGCCCGCCCTGGATCTGCACCACCCGGAGCTCGCCCAGTCGTACACCGTCGAGTCGCCTGCTCCGGCGGCAGCAGCGCTCGGTAACGCCGACCAGAAGGACACTGCCCAGTGAAACTCGAATCAAGAATCTTTGGCTTCGGCGTCTTCTTCTTCGTACCCGTGGCATTCATCTACGGCTACCTGACTAACTGGACCGAATGGGTGGGCACGCTTGCCGTCCTGCTGGTCGGTGGCCTCGCCGGGATGATCGGCGCCTACCTTGGCTTCACCGGCAGGCGCGTGGGCATGCGCCCCGAGGACCGCAACGACGCCGAAATCCACGAAGGCGCCGGCGAACAGGGACACTTCAGCCCCTGGAGCTGGTGGCCGCTGTTCCTCGGCCTGTCCTGCGCCGCCGGCTTCCTCGGTCTGGCCGTGGGCTTCTGGATCGTTTACATCGCCGCCGGAATGGCCCTGGTGGCCCTGGTCGGCTGGGTCTACGAGTACAGCCGCGGTGACCACGCTCACTAGCGGCCACGCGGACTAACGCGGACTGAGAAGTACAAAACGCACGACGGCGGGCCCCACCAATGGTGGGGCCCGCCGTCGTTTGCGTGCCGGGCGTGCTGGTGTGGGGGTCTCGGGGTGTGAGCGCGGGCGGGGCCGAAGCACACCGCCCGGGGGCGCTCGGCCGAGCCGGCCCAGGTGTTCCTTTGAGCCCGACGGCCGAGCGGGGCCCGCGGGGCCTCAGGTGGCGTCTGCGGACTCCAGCAGGATTCGGAGGTCCTCCAGGGCGCCTTCGGCC
>JBKPJW010000197.1:0-3818 GCA_046730875.1 Actinomycetota bacterium
GTTCCCAACAGCGTTAGTTCCCAACAGCGTTAGTTCCCAACAGCGTTAGTTCCCAACAGCGTTAGTTCCCAACAGCGTTAGTTCGCAACAGCGTTGGGACCGTTCATTTCCCGGCCTTAGGCTGGGACCATGAGCCAGACAACCCACACCCAGGACCCGGGATTCAGCACCAAAGGCGCCTACGTGACCGGCGGCGAGGAATTCACGCGGGACACCAAGTACATTGAGGACCGGATCACCCGGAACGGGGCGCCGGGGAGCAACGGCGAGCCCGGCTGGCCGGTGGAACCTGGCCGCTACCGACTCATCGCCGCCCGCGCCTGCCCGTGGGCCAACCGCACCGTGATCGTGCGGCGGCTGCTCGGGCTCGAAGAGGTCATCTCGCTCGGCCAACCCGGGCCCACCCACGACGCCCGGTCCTGGACGTTCGACCTCGACCCGGACGGCAGGGATCCGGTCCTCGGGATCGAGCGCATCCAGGAGGCCTACTTCCGCCGCTTCCCCGACTACCCCCGCGGAATTACTGTCCCGGCAGTCGTGGACATCCCCAGCGGGCAGGTGGTCACCAACGACTTTCCCCAGATCACGCTCGACTTCTCCACGGAGTGGGCGCAGTATCACCGGCCCGGCGCGCCGGACCTATACCCGGAGCACCTGCGGGAGGAAATCGACGCCGTCAACAAGCGCGTGTTCACCGAGGTGAACAACGGCGTCTACCGGTGCGGCTTCGCCGGTTCCCAAGAGGCGTACGACGCCGCCTACCATCGGTTGTGGACTGCCCTGGACTGGCTCGAAGAACGCCTGGCAGGCCAGCGGTACCTGGTGGGCGATACCATCACGGAGGCAGATGTCCGCCTTTTCACCACCCTGGTCCGCTTCGACGCCGTTTACCACGGCCACTTCAAGTGCAACCGGCAAAAACTCAGCGAAATGCCGGTCCTTTGGGCCTACGCCCGCGACCTGTTCCAGACCCCCGGGTTCGGCGACACCATCGACTTTGTGCAGGTCAAGCAGCACTACTACATCGTTCATGAGGACATCAATCCCACCGGCATCGTCCCGCGCGGGCCGGAAACGGGCAACTGGCTCTCGGAGCACGGCCGTGAAGCGCTGGGCGGACGGCCGTTTGGCGACGGCACACCCCCGGGACCGGTCCGCCCAGGAGAAGAGGTCGCGCAGGGCCACGGCGCAGTTTGATGCCGAGACCCGGCATAGGGCTTGAATCGGGCCAGGATAGGTGCGGCTAGCCGCCCACGCTGCGTCGTGAGCGGGTTCCCTCCACATCCGCGCGCCGCCGGAACGGGTTCGTCCATTTGTCGCAGCAACCTCCCGGACCTAGGGTGAGCCGGGATGATAAATGAAGAAAAGAAGGCCGAAAGCCCGCCCTCACCGCTGCACAGATGGGTCCGCACCGTGGGCAGTGCGATCGCCGCGACGGTGCTGTGGCCGCGGCTCCAGCTAGCCCTGAAGGCTGGGCTGGCCGCAGGGATCGCCTTCGCAATCGCTCCCTTCATGCCCGGTTCCGCGGCCGACTACCCCTACTACGCCCCGCTCGGTGCCCTGGTAGCCATGTACGAAAACGTCGCCGGATCAATGCGCCAGGGCCTGCAGACGCTCGTCGGCCTTGCGATCGGGGTAGGACTGGCGTTCATGCTGTTCAGCCTCGGCGAGCCGACTCCGCTGACGGTCGCGGTG
Organism: Actinomycetota bacterium; assembly: GCA_046730875.1. GTDB lineage: Bacteria > Actinomycetota > Actinomycetes > Actinomycetales > Micrococcaceae > Arthrobacter. The sequence continues at coordinate 1,696 of JBKPJW010000197.1, forward strand.
GTCATGGGCCTGGGCGTCATCCTGGCCGGACTGCCAAGGATCGGCTCGGGCAGGGACTGGATCCCGACGGCGGCGCTCCTGGTCCTGCTGGTGGGCGGACACAATCCGGACACGTTCTCGTTCGGCTACCTTTTCCAGATGGGCGTCGGGGTCACGGTGGGCATCGTCGTCAACCTTGTGGTTTTCCCGCCGCTGCACTTCCGGGCCGCGGCCCTGAGCATCGCGGAACTGCGACTGGCCCTCGCCCAGCAGCTCTGGGACATGGGCAAGGCCCTGAGGGAAAGCTGGCCGCCCGAACACGAAGACTGGTCCCGCCGCTCCGACGCGCTAGCAGCCCATGCCCGTTCCGTGCGGCTCGCGGTCGAGAAGGCGGACGCCAGCCGACAGGCCAATCCCCGACGCCGGCTGCACCCGCGTGACATGGAGCTCGACTACCGGAACCTGCGGGACCTGGAGCGGACCACATTCCATATCCAGGACGTCACCCAGGTGCTATCGGATGTCATCTGGGCCAAAGACACCCCCTTCATCATCCCCGACGTCGATGCGGCGCCCCTCGGCGACGTCATGTCCAGCGTCGGTGACGTGCTGCGTGCCATGGAGGAGGAACCGCCGGAACGCCAGTCTGAGCTGGTCGACTCTGCGGGCGCGGCGATCGATCAGCTCACGTCCAGGCTTGCCGCCGAGCATCGCAGCACAGACGCCCCCAGCGCCGTGGAATCCATCCTGGTAAGCCTGCACCGCATGCTGCGGCTGGCGAAGTCCGGCCCCGGGGCGCACCAGGCGTCATCCTCCGACGCCGCTGCCGGCTAGGCAGGGGACGGACGCGACGCCGGCTCCCGCCGGTGACCACGCTCAAACTGCGACGACGCTCAGCGGCGGCTAAGGCAAGGCCGAGACGGAACCGCTGAAGTTCCGGCGCCCGGACAGCGGGTTCCACGCCACGTAGTCGGAGCGCTGCCACGCACCGCCCTCGGCCTGCACGGTGCTGATCTCCAGTGCCACGCGGGCTGGCAGGAACACCGGCGACTCGAAAGCGACGTCCCAGCGAAACGCTTCCCCCCTGACGGCGCCGACGTCGGCCAGCGCGCGGGACGCCAGGTACATGCCATGGGCAAGGGACCGGCGGAGCCCCAAGGCCTTGGCAGTCAGAACGCTCAGGTGGATGGGGTTGAAGTCACCGGACACCGCCGCATAGGCCCGTCCCGTGTCTACGCCCAGCTGCCACAGGGCTGTGGGATCCGGCGCCCGGAACGGAGTCGGCGTCACGGGGGCCGATGGCTTGTCGATCCCGGGAAGGAACACGCCCTTGGCCAGGTACGTCGAGACACCGCGCCAGCGGACTACTTCCTGCCCGGCGGCCCGGACCTCCGCCACGACGTCGAGCTGCGTGCCGGCGCGGTGCCCGCGCAGGTTCTCCACCCAAGCCCGAAGGTCCAGGGCCTGGGTGAACAGGACCGGCCCGGACTGCACTACTTTGTTCGTCAGGTGGACCATGCCCAGCAGGGGCAGCGGAAAATCGTCCCGGTTCATCACACTCATGGCCAGCGGAAATGCCAGGGCGTGGATGAACCCGGCGGGGAGGACATCGCTAGCGCTCTCGCCGATCAGATGCTGGTAGGCCGTCAGGTTGGCGACGTCGGCCTTCACCCCTCGGACCTCGTGCGTGTAGGCCGGCAGGTCGCTGCCGCCGTGGGTGCCGAGGACCCGGCGCCGTGCCGCAGCGGCCGCCGCGTTGACATAGAGCTTTGACAGCGCCGGCATCTCGCCCAGAATGACGGTCTGCGGTCCGCTCATGCGCCCACCAGATTTTGTCCGCAGACGCGGAGCACCTCTCCGGATATGCCGCCTGCGGCGTCGCTGGCCAGGAACGCTATGGCCTCCGCGACGTCGCCTGGCTGCCCGCCCTGCTGCAGGGAATTGAGCCGGCGTGCCACTTCGCGGGTGGCGAAGGGGATGCGGGCGGTCATCTCCGTTTCGATGAAGCCCGGAGCTACGGCGTTAATGGACCCGCCGCGCTCGCGGATCAGTGGTGCCGTAGCGCGGACCATGCCGATCACGCCGGCTTTCGACGCCGCATAGTTGGTCTGGCCGCGGTTACCCGCGATGCCGCTCGTGGAGGC
>JBKPJW010000198.1:0-5442 GCA_046730875.1 Actinomycetota bacterium
TTAGGTCGTTGGTCTCGTGGGCTCGGAGATGTGTATAAGAGACAGGGTCAGGGACAGCCGGCGCGCCGCGGGGTCGAACGCCTCGCGGAGGCCGTCGCCCCAGGACAGCGCCTCGCCGCCGTGGTGGATTTCGTCCAGGATGACCAGCGTGCGGGCGGCTTCGGTCTTGGCCCGGTGCAGCATGGGCTTGCTGGCCACCTGGGCGTAGGTGACGGCGACGCCGATGAACCCGCGGCCGTGCTGGCCGTCGGCGTTCTTGAAGTTCGGGTCGATCGCGATGCCCACCTTGGCGGCGGCATCGGCCCACTGGCGCTTCAAGTGGTCCGTCGGCGCCACGATGGTCACGCGGTTGACCACACCGGCGTCGATGAGCATGGACGCCACACGCAGGGCGAACGTGGTTTTACCCGCCCCGGGGGTCGCGACGGCAAGGAAATCCGTGGGATGGGTGCTGAAGTAGCTGTCCAGCGCCTCCTGCTGCCAGGCGCGCAGCTTGGGGGCGGTGCCCCAGGCGGCCCGCTCGGGATAGGCGGGGGGAAGCGTGGGTCCGCCGAAGAGTGTCTCTGTCATTGGGGCGCGCCCCATCCGCGCATGGCTGCAGCCGACGGAGAAACCCAAATAAGCACAAAAACACCAATCTTTTCGGATGGACCACGGCAGAGCTTTTCGGATGGACCAGGGCAGTACTCCGGCCGCGATGGACCGGAAAGCAGAAACAGAATAATCGCGGCGGCGGGCGGAGGCCGCCGGCAGAAGTGGCCGTAAGAGGGCGCTACGGGCAGGCGCTATGAAGCGACGGCGTCCGGAGGCGCCGCGCAGGAACGGCCAACGGACCCGGCGCGCGGCCCGTTACTTGTCGCCTGAGCCCTTGCCGCCGTCGTTCCCGGGGCGCAGGCCCTCGTAAACTTCCTTGCATTCCGGGCAGACGGGGAACTTCTGCGGGTCCCGGCCGGGCGTCCAGACCTTGCCGCAGAGCGCGATGACGGGCTCACCGGTCAGCGCGGATTCCATGATCTTTTCCTTGCGCACGTAGTGCGAGAAGCGCTCCCGGTCACCGGGCTCCACTTCCTGGCGCAGTTCTTCGCGCTCGATCGTGGCCGTTGACGTCCCGGCTCCGGAGAGCTCGCGCATCGGATCGTTTTCGAGAGGATCGGTCATGCTAGTCATGACACCCATCTTAGCCGGTGGAAGCGAGCCGCCGGACCTCCGGGATGCCGGCGGCGGAGCCTAGAGGCCCTGCCAGGGAGGTTTGTGGTCGTAGCTGTGGCGGTAGTAGTCGGCCAGCCGCAGGGAGGACGCCGCCGCCTCGTCCACGATGATGGTGGCATGCGGGTGCAGCTGCAGCACGGAGGCCGCACAGATGGCGGCGACAGGGCCTTCCACGAGATCCCGGACGGCCTGCGCCTTCTGCGCACCGGTGGCGACCAGGATCACGTGGCGGGCGTCCAGGATGGTGCCCAGGCCCTGGGTCAGGACGTGGTGGGGCACGGCTGCGAGGCTGCCGAAAAACCGTGCGTTGTCCCGGCGTGTCTGCTCGATCAGGGTCTTGATCCTTGTCCGGGAAGCCAGGGAGGAGCCCGGCTCGTTGAACCCGATGTGGCCGTCAGTGCCGACCCCGAGGAGCTGCAGGTCCACTCCCCCGGCGTCGCGGATGGCCTCTTCATAGGCCCGGCAGGCCGCGGGGATGTCAGCTGCGCCGCCGTCGGGCACGTGGACGTTGGCCGGGCTGATGTTCACCCGGGCGGTGAACTCACGCGCCACCACCTCGCGGTAGGACTCCGGATGGCCCGGCGGAAGGCCTACGTATTCGTCGAGGGCGAAAGCCCGGACCTGGCTGAAATCGAGGCTGTCGCGTCCGTGCCGCAGGGCCAGTTCGGCATAGACCGGCAGCGGTGTGGAACCCGTCGCGAGGCCCAGGACGGCGTCGGGCTTGCGGCGTACAAGGGCCTCCACCGCATCCGCCGCCAGCGACGCGATCTGCCTGCTGCCGGGAAGGATGACAACTTCCATGGTCCCTGCCTTTGCCGGTTGCCCAAGTCTGCGCACTCCCAGCATGCACCCGTCAGCGGTTGACGGCCACCTGTGCCAGCAGCTCGGGCGCCCGCCGGTCCAGCCAGGCGCCCCCGGCCCGGACACCGGTGACGAACAGGGCGAGGCCCAGGACCGGTCCCAGGCCCAGCGTGATCCAGCCCGGAACGGAGCTGCCGGTGATGAACTGCGCGGCCACGAGCGCCAGCTCGGGCGCCACGAGGACCAGCAGGGCGGCCATGCCGCCGAACTGCACGGCCAGGGTCTGGGCCACGTTTCCCGGCGGCTTCTTGAACGGGCTGTCTCCGGGCAGCGGGACGCCCATGGTGTAGCGCGCCGAGACCACCGAGGCCAGGCCCAGTCCGCTGAAGAGGACACCGAGCGCGAGTCCGAGCACTCCGGGCAGCTTCTCCCAGTCTCCGGTGAAGAAGAACGGTCCGACGCTGAAGACCAGCACCACAGGCAGGGCGAAGGCCAGGCACGCCAGCGCCCGGCCGAGCCGATCGTGGACACCCCGGACACCGGTGGCCACGTGCAGGGCGAACGCCGTGCTGTCATAGGAGACGTCCGCGGAAATTGACCAGGCCAGGAGGAAGGCTGTCAGCGGCCCCACAAACTGGAACGGACCGTAGAAGCCGCTCTGGCTGGCCTGGAACAGCAGCAGCACCGGCAGGAGCGGGACCACCACCAGCGCGCCGGCGTAGCGGGGATCGCGCAGCCAGTAGTACAGCGACCTCGCGGCGACGGCGGCCGCCGGCGTCGCGGGGAACCACCCGAACAGGCCGGGTCCGCCGGACCGCCGCTTGGACGTCCGCGCGTAGGGCGGGGTCACCAGGGCACGCTGGAGCAGGATCTTCCACGCCAGCGCAAGTGCCGCCAGCGTGGCCGCCGCGATGAGGAATTTGAGGGCAGCAGCAGCGTAGTTGCCGGCGGCGAGCTCGCCGCCGAGCGCAAAGGCCGCGCCGGCCGGCGTCCAGGACAGGGTCCGGGCCAGCACTGTGAGGAAATCTCCTGAACCGGCAAGTCCGCGCACGAGTCCCGCCACAATGGGGCCGGTGAGCACGAGCGGAATCAGGAACGCGACGGCGCTGATGTCCTTGAAGCGCCGGGAGCTTGCCAGGCCGGCCGTTGCGGTGGTGACGACCTTGGACAGCACGACGCAGGTCAGCACGCCGAGCACTGCACCCACGAGCGCACCGGCAGCCGCCGGCAGGCTGCGGGACCAGGTGCCCACAGTGGCGAGTGCAACAAGGGAGGTCGCCAGGCCCGGTATGCCGATCAGCCCGCCCAGCGCCAGCCCGGCCAGCAGCTGCGGCATGGGCACGGCGAAGGTGGTGAAGCGGGAGGGGTCCAGGGTCATGTCGGCGGCCGAGACGGCGATGGGGATGATGGCCCAGCCCAGGAGGGCCGCCGTGCCGGTCAGGACCACCACGGTCTGGGCGAGTTCTACGTCCTGGCCGCGGAGCAGGAGCAGCCCGGCCACACAGAGACCGACAACGCCCAGGGCATACAGGGTTCCGATCCCGAGTCCCACGAGCTGCCAGGGGCTGCGCCGGACGCTGTTGCGCAGGAGTGTCAGCTTGAGCCTCAGAAGGTGCGCAACCATTCCAGCCCCTCCGTGTGGTTCCGGCCGCCCACCAGCTGCACGAAGCGGTCCTCGAGGCTGGCCCCGGCGCGGACTTCCTCCACCGTACCGGCGGCGAGGACCCGGCCGCCGGCGACGACGGCGACGTGATCGCACATGCGCTGGACCAGGTCCATGACGTGGCTGGAGACGATGACGGTTCCGCCCGAGGAGACGTAGCGCTCAAGGATGTCGCGGATGTTCGCCGCGGAGACGGGATCCACCGATTCGAACGGCTCATCCAGGACCAGCAGCCGAGGGGCGTGGATCAGCGCCGAGGCCAGCGCGATCTTCTTGGTCATGCCGGCGGAGTAGTCCACCACCAGGGTGCCGGCGTCGTTGCCCAGGTCCAGCGCCGCGAGGAGCTCGGCAACCCGCGACGCCACAATATCCCGGTCCATTCCGCGCAGCAGGCCGGCGTAGGTGACCAGCTGCTCGCCGCTCAGGCGGTCGAACAGCCGGACGCCGTCGGGCAGGATCCCCATCAGCTTCTTGGCCTCCAGCGGATGCTGCCAGACGTCGATGCCGTGGACCAGCGCGGTACCGAAATCGGGGCGCAGCAGGCCCGTTGCCATGGACAAGGTGGTGGTCTTGCCTGCTCCGTTGGGGCCGACCATGCCGTAGAAGGATCCGGCCGGGACGTCCAGGCGGATGCCGTCGACGGCGATCTTGTCGCCGAAGCGCTTGGCGAGGCCGAGCAGGGACAGGGCGGGAACCGGCGGCGACGGCGGGCCGTGCGGCACCGGGGGCTGGAAAGTCATGACGCCAGACTAACCGTCCCCCGGCGCGAAGAGGGTCCTCCGCAAGGCGTACGTTTCCCGGCAGAAAGTCCCGGCAGAAAGTTCCGGCAGGCCTAGGCGGGGAACGCGTCCTAGAACATGTGCCGGGGTATGGCGCGTTCGTACTGCGGCGGCCACGCAAGGTCATGGCCGAGTTCGAACGCCGCCCGCAGCCACCAGTGCGGATCCCGCAGCGCCGCCCGGGCGATGAAAACACCGTCGGCCTGGCCGGTGGCCACTGCGTGCTCGGCCTGCCCGGCGGACGTCAGGAGCCCCACTGTGCCGGTCTTGACCCCGGCTTCGCGCCTGATCCGGGCCGAGAACCCGGTCTGGTAGCCGGGGCCCGCGGAAATCTGCTGATGGGCAACGGCCCCGCCGCTGGAAACATCCACCAGATCCACTCCGTGTTCGGCGGCGGCGCCGGCCATCCGGACCGAGGCCTCAGCGTCGATCCCGCCCGGGGCCCAGTCCGAGGCCGAGATCCGCAGCAGCAGCGGCATGGAGTCAGGGATGACGGCCCGGACGGCGTCCACCACGGCGAGGGTCAGCCTGTTGCGGCCGGCCTCGTCCCCGCCCCAGCGGTCCGTGCGGTCGTTGACGAGCGGGCTCTGGAACTGGTGCAGCAGGTATCCGTGGGCGCCATGGATTTCGATCGTGTCGAACCCTGCGTCGACAGCCCGCACGGCTGCGGCGGCGAAGTCGGCGATCACGGCGTCGATCTGAGCTTCGGTCATGGCCGACGGCGGTGCGTACCCGTCGAACGCACCGGCGCCCGGACCCACGGTGTCCCAGCCGCCGTCGGACGCCGGAACGCTGCCTTTCTTGCCGGAGAACGGCCAGTAGGAGGAGGCTTTCCGCCCGGCGTGCGCCAGCTGGGTGCCGATCTTGGTCTCCGCCGCACCGTGGCGGTGCACAAAGGTGGTGATGCGTTCCCAGGCCGCGGCCTGCTCATCGTTGTAGATGCCGGCGTCGCGGGGGCTGATCCTGCCCGCGGCGTTCACGGAGCTGGCC
>JBKPJW010000199.1:0-2280 GCA_046730875.1 Actinomycetota bacterium
GTCAGATGTGTATAAGAGACAGGTCCATTGGGTGCCGACGGGGTGCGCGCGGGCGGCTGGGCATGTTCGTGGCCGGTGAGCTGGGGAGGGCATGTCCATTGGTGGCCGAGGGGGTGTGCGGCCAGGACATCCCGAGCCGCACCCCGAAAGCTGCGTGCTCAGGGGGTCTGCGCGCGCGGGGCCCGGCGGGGCGGGGCCGGGGGGACTTCCTTGGCCGCTACTACAAGGGGGAGCGCAATGACGACGTCGGACCGGCGGGTGCGGACAGTGCACGCACCGTCTGCGCGTTCCACGAGCTCGCCGAGCGCATCCGTCAGGCCGCCGTCGATCCGATAACGGACCACAACGCGCGTGCCGAGCGGGGCGCCGGAGAGGAACTGCTGGGGCAAAGGCAAGGGCGAGTTCACCTGATCATAGTAAGACGCGGACCATGTATGACGCCCGGCTAGGTTCGCGGGAACAGGCTGGGAGATAATAGGCTCGGAAGTCAGCAACCCGGCGCTCAGGCCGGGAGACCATCCGGCTTGTCGCCGGAACCAACGTGGAGAGGCCAGGGACGTGACGTACGTAATCGCGCAGCCGTGTGTAGATGTAAAAGACAAGGCATGTATTGAGGAGTGCCCCGTCGATTGCATCTACGAGGGTGAGCGTTCCCTGTACATCCACCCGGACGAGTGCGTGGACTGCGGTGCCTGCGAGCCGGTCTGCCCCGTCGAGGCGATCTACTACGAGGACGACACCCCCGAAGAGTGGGCCGACTACTACAAGGCCAACGTCGAGTTCTTCGACGAACTCGGTTCTCCGGGCGGCGCCGCGAAGATCGGCAACACGCACACGGACCACCCCATGATCGCCGCCCTGCCGCCGCAGAACCAAGACTAGGACGGCGCTGCGTTGACTTCGGCGGTGCGCACTTTCGGCCTGAGCCTGCCCGACTACCCGTGGGAGGCCATGGCGCCGTATCTCGCCACGGCTTCCCGGCACGCGGCGGGAACCGTCAACCTTTCCATCGGAACCCCGGTGGACCCGACGCCGGCCCTCATCCAGGACGCGCTGCGCGCCGCCGCTGACGCCCCCGGCTACCCCACGGTCCACGGGACCCCGGCCCTGCGGGAAGCAATCGCCGGCTGGTTTGCCCGCCGGCGCGGCGTACCCGGGCTGGATCCGCAGAACGTGATGCCGACGGTGGGTTCGAAGGAGCTCGTCGCGTGGCTGCCGTTCCTGCTCGGCCTGAAGCCGGGCGACGTCGTCGTCCGGCCCACCGTTGCGTACCCCACCTATGACATCGGCGCCACTTTCGCCGGCGCGGAACACGTCGCCGCCGACGACCTCGACGAGCTCGACGCCGGCACCCGGTCCCGCGTGCGCCTGGTCTGGGTCAATTCACCGGCCAATCCCACCGGCAGCGTCCGGGATATCGCCTCGCTGCGGCGGATCGTCGGGCAGGCCCGCGAGATCGGCGCCGTCGTGGCGTCCGACGAATGTTACGCCGAACTCGGCTGGGGGGAGTGGGACGTCCAGCGCGGCGGCACCCTGGTTCCCAGCATCCTGGACCCGCAGGTCGCAGAGGGCTCCCACGAAGGCCTGCTCGCCGTGTATTCGCTGAGCAAGCAGTCCAACGTGGCCGGCTACCGGGCCGCATTCGTCGCCGGTGATCCGGCGATCATGCCCAACCTGGTCAACAGCCGCAAGCACGCGGGAATGATCGTTCCCTACCCGGTCCAGGAAGCCATGAGGGTCGCCTTGGGCGACGACGCCCACGTCAGGGACCAGAAGGACCTGTATCGGGGGAGGCGGGAACGGATCGTGCCCGCACTGGAGGGCTTCGGCCTGACCATCCATGAGTCCAAGGCCGGACTCTACCTGTGGGCTGCCGCGGGCGAAGCGACCTGGGACACCGTGGGCAGGCTCGCGGACCGCGGAATCGTCGTTGGCCCCGGCGTTTTCTACGGGGACGCCGGCAACGGGTATATCCGGGTGGCGCTGACCGCAACCGATGAGCGGATCGATGCCGCCGTAGCACGACTGGGCTCGGGCGCGTAACAATGCTGTGACGCGCGCCACTTCTAGCGCGAATTCAGCCTTGTGGAGCCCTCTCGGATTAGTGCCACCCGCGAAGTGGCGGTACTTTTTAACTGACAATCAATGGTGGCTTTCCACAAGAAGGCAGCGCAGCCTTTGGAAATCCTGTCCGCACAGGATCCGCGGGCAGCTTCACCAGATGTTGGACCAGCTTTCGACAGAGGCCCCGATGCCTCATGAGGAGACTCCATGACTGAA
>JBKPJW010000200.1:0-14233 GCA_046730875.1 Actinomycetota bacterium
CTCCTGGGCGCCGGAATCCGCGGCGGCGGGCCCCGCCAGCGTGACCTGGTCCCGGACGGAGCGGAACTGCACACGGTGGCCGGGGGCGGCCAGGGCAGGCTGTTCCCGGCCCAGGTCCCACATTTTGGCGTTGGTGCGCCCGATCAGCTGCCAGCCGCCCGGGGACCGCCGGGGATAGACCGCCGAGTAATTGCCAGCCAGCGCCACGGAACCTGCGGGGACGGCGGTGCGCGGCGAGCTGCGGCGGGGTACTTCCAGCTTCTGGTTCTCCCCCACCATGTACCCGAATCCGGGTGCGAAGCCGGCGAAGGCCACGGTCCACACCTGCCCGGTGTGGGCCTCGATCACACCGTCCGGTCCCAGGCCGGTGAGCTTCCCGACTTCGGCGAGGTCCTCGCCGTCGTACACGGTGTCGATGACCACCAGCTCCCCGCCGCGCAGCACGGGACCGGTGAGGTCGAGTTGGAGCAGCCGGGCGGCGAGGCGCCGGGCCGAGGCCGGTGAATCGGCCTTGACCAGGACGGTTTCCGCCGCGGCCAGGACGTCCTGCTGGCCCGGCAACGGCTTCTCCAGCAGCAGAGCCTGCAGGGCGAGCACGTCCTGGGTGCCGGTCAGCTCGGCGAGGACCGCGCGGGTGCCCACGGCCCGCACGGACCGCACTTTGTGAACTGCTGCCGTCTGTCCTGCCAGGGTTTCCCCCGCTGTTTCAATCATCAGCTGTTTCCCTCGTTGCCGGTTTGTTGTAGGAGAGGATCCGCGCCGACTAGGCGCGGGCTTCCTGCAGAAGCCGCTCTTCTTCGTCTGTATGCGGGTTGCGCCCGATGGCGAGCCCGATCGCCGTCACGATCGAGGCGACCGCGAGGTAGCCGGCGATCAGGAACCAGTTGCCGCTGGCGGCGAAGAGGGCGGTGAAGACCAGAGGTGCAATAGCCCCGCCGATCACACCGGCCAGGGTGTAGGCCAGCGAGCTGCCGGCGTAGCGCAGCCGGGCCGGGAACTGCTCGGTGATGTAGGCGGCCTGCGGGCCGTACATGAAGGCGTGGAAGGCCAGCCCGATCACGATGCCGATGGTCAAGGTAAGGACCGACTTGTCCTGGATCATGATGAAGAACAGCGGGATGTAAACGGCGGTTCCGATGGCGGCGATGCCATAAACGAGGCGGCGGTTGAAGCGGTCCGTGAGGGCGCCCGCCGCGGGAATCAGGACCAGCTGGAAGGCGGAACCGATCAGGATGGCGGTCAATACATTGCTGGTGCTCATGCCCAGTTCTTTGGTGGCGTAAACGGCCATGAACACAGTGAGCAGGGAGTACAGCACGTCCGGGCTGATGCGGGACAGGGCGGCGGACACCAGGGCGCGCGGCTCCTTGGTGAAGACCTCCTTGATGGGGGCCTTGGGCTGTTCGCCGTGCGCCTGGATGGCCTTGAAGACGGGAGTCTCCTCGAGCTTCAGCCGGATCAGCAGGCCGAAGCCCACCAAGAGTGCCGAGGCGAGGAAGGCCACGCGCCAGCCCCAGGAGAGGAAGTCTTCGTTGCTGAGTGTCGCGGCGAGCACAGCCAGGACGCCGTTGGCCATCAGGTTGCCGGCGGGCGGACCGATCTGGGCGGCGGAGGACCAGAAGCCGCGCCGTTTGGCGTCACCGAATTCGCTCGAGAGCAGGACGGCACCGCCCCATTCGCCGCCGACGCCGATGCCCTGCGCCAGGCGCAGCAGCACCAGAATGACTGGAGCAGCCAGGCCGATGGTGGCGTAGCCCGGAAGCGCACCGATCACCACTGTTGCGATGCCGATCAGCAGCAGGGTGGTAACGAGGACCTGCTTGCGGCCGATTTTGTCACCGAGCCGGCCGAAGATCACCCCGCCGATTGGACGGGCGAGGTAGCCCACCGCAAACGTCGAGAAGGACAGCAGCAGCCCGACGTATTCGTCGTTGCCGGGGAAGAAGACCTTGGGGAACACCAGGGCCGAGGCCACGGAGTAGATCGCGAAGTCGTAGTACTCCAGCGAGGTGCCGGTGAGGCTCGCGACGTAGGCCTTGAGGGCGCCGGGCGGCATCTTCCTCTTGCTGGCGGCCGGGACGGCCTGCGGGGTGGTCATGGTTTTCCTCCAGGTGTGCGGGTGCTGCCTGTTGCTTGGGTGGAGCCAGCGGTGAATACGGGTGGGTCCGGCACGATGCTGTGAGCTTCGGCCGGGACGAAAGCAGATGCCTTACACGAACGCGGCCGTGTCGATCCCGGCGGCATTGAGCGCTTCGCGCACTGCAGCGGCCATGGTGACGGCTCCCGGTGAGTCGCCGTGGACGCAGATGCTTTCGGCGCGGATTTTCAGGATGGAGCCGTCAATGGTGCGGACGGCGGAATCGGTGGCCATCCGGAGGACATGCTCAGTGACGAGGTCGGGGTCCTCCAGCACGGCTCCGGGGAGCGTACGGGATACGAGGGTGCCGTCAGGGTTGTAGGCCCGGTCGGCGAAAGCTTCCGTAACGGCGCGAAGGCCGGCGGCCTCGGCGAGGCGCAGCACTTCCGAGCCGGGCAGGCCCAGGATCGGCAGGTTCGGGTCGACGGACTTCACGGCGTCGACGACGGCCTTCGCCTGCGCGGTGTGTGCGACGATCGCGTTGTAGAGGCCGCCGTGCGGCTTCACGTACTGGACCGTGCCGCCCTCCACGCCGGCCAGCGCCTTCAGCGCGCCGATCTGGTAGACGACGTCGTCCGCCAGTTCGATCGGATCGATGTCTAGGAAGCGGCGGCCGAAGCCGGCGAGGTCGCGGTAGCCCACGTGGGCGCCGATCACTACCCCGGCGGCAACCGCATCGCGGCAGGTCTGGCGGATGACGCGGGGGTCGCCCGCGTGGAATCCGCAGGCCACGTTCGCGCTGGACACCGAGCGGAACATCGCGGTGTCGTCACCCAGCGTCCAGCGGCCGAATGACTCGCCGACGTCGCTGTTCAGGTCAATGGTTGCCATTTGTGATCCTCGTCTCATGATAGCCCCCCTCTAAGAATGCACCCATTCCGCTGGATTGTCCAACAATCCTTCGATTCCACAATCCGGCAATCGTGTAGATTCGGCACTATGACAACTTCCGATGCAGCTGCAGGCACCGCTCTCGGCCAGGCCGCGGCCAGGCTGCGGGTGACGGTCCCGTCGGTGGCGGACCGGGTTGCGGCGGAGCTTCGCCTGCAGCTGGCGGAAGGGCTGCTGCTTCCGGGCACCCGGCTGACCGAGTCGACCATCGCGGAGGATCTGGGAGTCTCCCGCAACACGGTGCGCGAAGCCTTCGCGGAACTCGCGGCCGAGCGGCTCGTGGTGCGCCACCCGAACCGTGGCGTGTTCGTGGCGAGCCTTGGCCCGGGCGACATCCACGACGTCTACACCGTGCGCCGTGCCATCGAAGTGAGCGCCATTCGCGGCGGCGGCAGCCCCGAGCGGGTGGCCGCGGTGCGCGCCGCCGTGGAGGAGGGCAAAGCCGCGGCCGCCACCGACGATGAAGAGGGCCTGGGCAACGCCAACCAGCATTTCCACGGCGCGATTGTGGCGCTGGCCGGCAGCCGGCGGCTGGACACGATCATGGCCCAGGTCCTGGCCGAGATGCGGCTGTTCTTTCACAAGGCCACCGTGGATGCGCACTTCTACCGGGGCTATCTGCAGGACAACGAGGAAATCTGCGGCGCCCTGGAAGCTGGCGACCTGGACCGCGCCGGCGAGCTGCTGCTGGCCTACCTCGACCGTTCAGAGGAGCGCCAGGCCGCCGTCCACGGAGAGTAAACGCACTGGACGGGCAGTCCGCGACGCGCATTGAGCCCTGCGACGCGCAAATTACCTCCCGACGCCCGGATTCCCTCTGGGTCGCGGGAGGGCATTAGCGCGTCGCGGGAAACTCTCGGCGTCGCCGTCCCTACCCGACGATCCGCCAGCTGGCCTGGAATTCGGGGTGATCTGCGTAGGGCAGGGCCAGGGTGTGCAGGGACAGGGTGGTCCACTCAATGACATCCGGCACCCAGCCGGGGTCTGCGGAATCCTGGCTGAGCAAAGTGGCCAGCACGGACTGGCGGGCGGCTTCAATGATGCCGATGAGCTGGCGTTTGGCCTCGCATTCGCGAAGCAGACGGCGTTCATACCACTCGCCCGAGACGGCAAGCGTGGGGTCGCCGAGGAGCTTCAGGGCGGCAGCTTCGTCTTCTTTTATCCGTGCGGTCAGGAACTCGACGATGTCCACGAACCGAGCCTATGCTCGCCCGCGCACACACGGCTACGCCCTAGCGCTGGCGGCCCACTTTTCCGAACCCGCCGATCAGCCGCGCTTGTTAGGCTGGTCGAATGAAACGACGCCTCACCATCCTTGCCGCTGCCGCCCTCTTGATTGCCCTGTCCGGCTGTGGCCAGGTGCAGGACGCTGCCGAAAAGGCCGTAAACGACGGCGCATCCCAGGTTGCCACGGCAGCCGGCAGTGAAGTGAAGAAGCAGGCCTGCGCCCTCGTGGAGGACGGCTTGGTCAGCGTCAAGGACAAGGAACTGCTGGGCGGCCTGGTCGCCGGCGCGGAAACCGCGGGTGCACCCGCTGAGATCACCGCTCCGCTGCGTCAGATCGCCGACTCCGGTGACCAGGTTCCGGCCGAGTCCGTCCAGGCACTCCAGGACGCCTGCGCCAAGTAGCCGCTGCTGCGCACGTCCAGCAAGCCCACGGCCAGCAAGGCCCTGTCCAGCAAACCCTGCAGGCTACGTCCTAGCGCTTGCCCTTTTTCCGGGACCCCTTGCCGCGGCCCTTGTCCGGATTCGGCGCGTAGCGCTGCGCCACTTTGGGCTTCTTTGCAGCTCCGGTCCCGCGCCGGTCCGGCTTGGGTTCACGCTTGGGTTTCTCCTGCTGCGCCGAGGGCTGGCGGGAGCTCGCCGCGGTGCGTCCGCGGACAATCCCGATGAATTCCTCGATCACCTCATCAGTGGAATCGCTAGGCCACGCCAGGGCGATCTCCGTGCCGGGCGCTCCGATGAGCTTCCGTGCCACGGTGTCCTTGACGTTGAAGTGCCGGGCCACGGACATCGGCAGGATCACCAGCCCTGCCCCGGATGCCACTACCTGCAGGGCCATCGCCGGTCCGCCGAGTTCCTGCACGTCGAGGAAGGTCTCCGCGGACAAGTCGGCCAGGGCCACTTCCTCGAACAGGGAGATCTCGTGCCCCTTGGGCGCCACCACCACAGGCTGTTCCTCATAAAGCGGGATGACGCTGAGGCCCTCGCGTTCCGCGGGGAGTCGGACGAAGCTCAGGTCCGCGGAACCGTCGCGGAGCACGGTGATCTGCGCGCCGTCGTCGGACATAAAGGAATGCAGCGGAACCTGCGGCATCCGTTCTTCCCAGCGCCGGATCCATTTCCCGGGCGTCACACCGGCAACGTACGCGAAGCGCAGCCCGCGCACGTCTGCTTCTGCCGGGACGGCAGTGGTTTCGTCGGGGGTCTGGGATGTTTCTTCTGCTGCGGACACATGTTCACAGTACCGCCCGGCCCGGCAGAGGGATCCGCCCCGAGTGCTGAACCATGGCTTCCCGGGGCTGGAGTGATGCCGGCTGGGTTCTGGTTTGGTGCTTCACAGCCTGCCTGCCGGATACCCTTGAAGCATGACCTCTGCAGACTCCCAGTCCATGAAACCGGCCACCGTTGCCAAGAAGCTTGGCATCTACCTGCCGGCGACACCCCAGGAGTTCCAGGATTCGGCCATTACCCGTGCTGATTTCGCTGAGCTCCAGGCCAACCCGCCGGAGTGGCTCGCCGAACTGCGCCGCAATGGCCCGCACCCGCGTCCCGTGGTGGCGCAGAAGCTCAATGTCTCCATCGCCGGCCTGGCCCGCGGTGGTGTTGAGGAAGCGCTGACGACGGCGGAAATCACCGCGTTGCTGCAGGCTCCCCCGGCATGGCTGGTCGCCGAGCGCGCCACCCACGCCGCCGTTCGCGCCGAAGCGCAGCGGGTCAAGGACGAGGCCGCCAAAAAGGACGCGAAGAAGGCTCGCGCCAAGGCCGAATAGCGGCACTCGCTTTATCCGGGCCCTATTTCCATCCCGCGTACGCAGGGCTATGCTCGCGGGGTGAGTCGGGGCGCCGGCCCGATTCCCCTCGCTTGACAGTCCACCAAGCCTCCGGCGGGCACCGGGAAGGAACAGGCCATGGCCTTTAAGATCGGGTATTTCGTCGGGAGCCTTTCGAGCACTTCCATCAACCGCACCTTGTCCAAGGCCCTGATCCGGCTGGCACCTGAGGAGCTGGAGTTCACCGAGATTCCGATCAAGGACCTGCCGTTGTACAGCCCGGACTTTGATGCGGCCTTTCCGCCCGCCGGGCAGGCCCTCAAGGACGCAGTAGCCGCTTCAGATGGCATCCTGTTCGTCTCACCTGAATACAACCGGTCCATCCCCGGAGCGCTGAAGAACGCCATCGACTGGGGATCCCGGCCGTGGGGCACGAACTCCTTTGCCCGCAAGCCGACGGGGATCATCGGCGCCTCCCCCGGCGGCATCGGCACCGCCGTGATGCAGTCCTCGTTCCGCAGCGTCCTCAGCTTCCTCGATGCGCCGCAGCTCAACGCGCCGGAGGCGTACATCCGTTTCGTCCCGGAGGCCTACGGCGAGGCCGGCGAGGTCAAGGACGAAGTCACGGCCGGTTTGCTGCGCCACTTCATGGAGGAGTATGCCTCCTTCGTGGCGCGGGTCCTGGCCGCCAACGCCCCGGGACATATCGGTGACGAGCACCCGGACCAGGACAAAGTGAGCCGCTAGGCCGAGCCCGACGCCACGAAGCCTTCCGGCAGGGAAGCCTCCTAGCAGGAAGGCCCGGTGCTGCGGGACCAATCGCCCAGCGGCTCCGTCGGCTAGTCCTGGTGCAGTTGCACGAAGTTCCCGCAGCCGTCGTCCATCACCGCGGAGGTCCCGGCGGGCCCCTCGGACGGCTCCCCCTGGAACATCACGCCCTTGGCCGTCAGCCGGTCATACTCGGCGCGCACGTCCGGCACGCCAAACACGATCGCCGGAATTCCGGCGTCGTGCAGACCGTTCATGTAGGCCGCCGCGATCGGGTTGTCACTGGGCTCCAGCAGCAGCCCGGCGCCACCGGTCCCGTCCGGATCCTTGATGATGAAGAGGTTGTGCTCCGGCATGGCCATCAGGGTTTCGAAACCCAGGGTTCCTGTGTAGAACCCATGGGCCGAGGCCGGATCCTTGACGTGGATACTGCACATTTTCAGTCGCATGGCCCCTAGGCTACGCCGGGACCCCGCGCGAAGGAACCGCGACGCGGGCTCTGCGATGGTTGGGCGGCCGCCCCGCGACGTCCTTGTGTGACGGGCCCGGGAAGCCGGGCCGGGGAAGGAAAGACGGGGCATTGACGGCCCCGCCGCCAGGGATTCCAATGGAACTAGCGGAACAGCGCCCGCCCGGGACGTTCCGGGGAGGTGTGCAATGACGTGGCTTTCACTATCCGGCGCCATCGCGGCCGGACAGTTCCTTGCCCTCGCCATCATCGCCGCCGGTGCCGCCTTCACCTCTGTTTACTTCGCCCGCAAGCATCTGGCAGCAGCCGACGACGCCCTTCCGGACGCCGCGTTTTGGGACGTTTTCGCCGGCCTTGCCGTTGTTGTGCCCGCCATTCTCCTAGCCTCCTTCACCTCGCCCTGGGCCGGTCTGGCGCTCGGGACGGTGGCCGTCGGGGCCGCTTTGGCCGCCTTTCGGGCGACACCCCGGCTGCTCCGCCGTCAGGAGGCGCGCCGGACCAGCCGGGCCACTCAACTCGCGAACGAGGCCGCGGCCACAAGACACCAAGCCGCCCTCATCCGGTGGCAGCGCTACGAACTCGATCCCCGCTTCTCGATCGACTATCCCGCCATGTGCGATCCCCGGCAGCCGGAAACAGCCGCCCTGATCCGGGCAATGAAGGCAGCCGAACGCCTCGGCGGGCACCCAGTTGGTACTAGCACAGATGCCGCCTATGCCCCCGCTGTGGAACGGCTGGAACACGCCCTGGCCGCCGCCGAGCGCGCGGCCGGTGTCGGTCCCGCGGTGCTGCCTGGCCCGGGCCACGCGCACAGCTGATTCCCGGAATTGCTGATCGGCAGTTCCCGGCACCCCCGGAAGGAAGCATCATGGCTGACATCACCATCATCGGCAGCGGCAACATGGCACGCGCCATCGGCACCCGGGCGGTGGCCGCCGGTCGTTCCGTCCAGATTCTGAACCGGACACCGGAGAATGCCGCCAAGCTCGCTACAGAACTCGGCGGCAACAACACCTCCGGCGGACTGAACGAGGTTCCCGATGGTGACATCGTGGTCCTGGCGCTCTACTTCGGCCCGGCCCAGGAAGTCGCCACGCACTTCGGTGACACACTCAGCGGCAAGACGGTGGTGGAGATCAGTAACCCGATCAACACGGAAACCTTCGACTCGCTGGTTGTCGCCCCGGGGACTTCTGCCGCCGAAGAAATCGCCGCGCTGCTGCCGGGCGCGCGGGTAGTGAAGGCCTTCAACACCACCTTCGCCGGCCCGCTCGGCTCCGGGACGACCGGCGGGATGCCGATGGATGTCTTCATCGCCTCAGACTCCGAGCAGGCCCGCGACGAGGTCTCGGCCTTCGCTGAAGCCGCCGGGCTGCGCCCGCTCCAAGTCGGCGGCCTGCACCATGCCCGGGAACTCGAGGGCTTCCAGCTGCTGGTTACGGCACTGCAGGTCAATCCCGCGTATCCGGCCTTCAGCTGGGGCACAGGCCTGAAAATCATCGACTAGCGGAAACTGGGCCGTCACGGAGTAGTCCGCTGCCTGGAAAACCATCCGGCTCCAGGCACTCAATGGTGGCGGACCTGGACCGACTCACTCCCGGAGTCACCCGGGTTGCCGAACCAGGCTGGAGCTGTTCCGGCGAGACCCAGGACACCAATGGCGACCGCGGCTACGACCGGGAGCGACCGGTAGTGGGCTGACGCTGATGGGCGGCCGGGGAGCCGGTCTTTGTCACGGAGTAGCGCAACGGCAGCCAGCAGCGTGCCCAATTCCAGGATGCCGGCGGCAATGTCCGGCAGACCGGCCGATTCGGGGGCACCGGCGGCTGGTCCGAAAGGCAGTCCGACGGTCCGGGAGCATAACCACAGCGCCAGCGGAGCGATCGAAACTGCCGCGACAGCCAGGAGCAGGGCGCGGTGCCGCCGGCCGAGCGACAGTAGGCCAAGGGCAATCTGGGCTGCAGCGAGAATTTCGAAGAAGACACCGGCTGCGGCCCAATCGCTGAGATGCTCCGGCACGACTGCAGCGTGGATGGCCGCGCCGCCGAACAGCGCCGCGGCCAGAAATAGCCGTCGGTGGTCAATTCCCGTGCCGCGAGCAGTTCGCCGTCGGATCCTGCTCACCTCCAATCGGCCGCCCCGAATCGCCACGACCCAGCCGACGAGGACGAGGTTGGTTACCAGGAGTATGCCGCTGCCATAGCCCACGGCGCGCATCTGGAGCTCCAGGGACGCCTGTTCTTGCAGCGCCAGGCAGCCGCCGTTCGCGCAAGCATGGCTCATCGAGTCGATCAGCTGCAGCTGACCTGACTGCAGCTGGTAGTCGTAGGCCGAACTGACAGTGATGAGCGCAATACCGATGCCGGTTCCGGCGGCAACAACCAGCAGCGCCGTCAGAACCGCGTTTGACTTGCGCAACTCCGGTCCGAATAGATGGAGCGCCAGCGTCAGGGCCCCAAGCACTGCGAAGACGTAAACCGGCAGGACCAGGGTGGACTCACGCAGCCAGCTCGCGAAGGGTTCCTCCGTGCGTTCAATGGCCCCTACCGCACCGCGCAGCGACATCATCCAGAAGCCGTCAGCGTAGGCCATAACCAAAGACAGGGAAACGACGGTCAACCACGGAACCGCCGGCCGGCCCGGGATCTGGCCGCTGGCCTTCATGGTGTGATCTCCCAGCCGAACATCATGGAGTGGTCCTCGTGCGCAAGGTTGTGGCAGTGCGCCACGTACGGCCCGACAAAGTCCCGGAATCCCCGGTAGAGGATCACCGACTCGTTCGGGTCGAGCGCTGCCAGGTCTTCTTTCGAGACGTCGTCCGGATGCCCGGTATCTCCTGCAAGAGTCACGTCCTTGCCGTTGCGCATCACGGTACGGTGCTCCTCCATGTGGAGGTGGAAGGGGTGCACCCAGCCGCCACCGCCGTTGCGGAGCTCCCAAAGGTTGAAGCTGTTCTTCTTCGGCGCGGCCAGCGGCGTCGCGCCGGCCTTGTTTCTCAGGCTCCTCGCCACCGTCGTCGGGTCGAAGGGTTTGCCGTTGATGAGCCATTCGGTCTCACCGCCCAGGGCGCCGCGCTTCACCTCGAAGATCAGGCGGTTATCCAGCAGGTTCCGCCAGTTGCTTGGTAGTGGCGGAAGCGCCCGGAGAGGAGTCAGAGGCGCCGGGATCCGGCTGTCGTCCGGTGCACTGTCACCGATCACGAACTTCAACAGCGGCACCTTGTAGGCCGCATCGGGGAAGAAGCGGGACGAGTTGGACCACATCCGCCCGTTGGGCATCTTCATGACGTTGGTGAGGTAGATGACGTCGCCCTTGGTGGTCGGCGTGCCGTCCTGGTACCTGGTGAAATCGACGATGACCTCGCGCCGCTTGGCAGGCCACAGTTCGAACGAGTCCCGCTTGATCGGGAACGGCAGGAGCCCGCCGTCCGAGGCGATCTGGGTGAACTGCATGCACTGCTGGGCGTCCGGAATGCGGTACTGGCCCTCGAGCTCGTCATCGACGTAGCCGAGCGACGCCGACGACTTGGGGCCCTGCGTCGAGCTCATCAGCTTGAAGTCATAGATCCTCGAGACCGAGGCGTCCAGGAATCGGAAGCGGTACTTTCGACGCTTCACCTCCAGTACCGGGAAGGCCGTGCCGTTGACTGTGCAGATGTCACCCACAAAGCCGTGGTTGGGGAAGTGCTTGTAGAACGTCTTGCCCCACCACTCGCGGTGCTTGGCGGGGTTCTTGGCGGCAGGGAACTCCCCCTGCACGTCGTGGATGTCCTTGTGCACCGTGTCGCCGTCGTCGAGACGGAAGTCGGCGAAGACCAGCGGGATATCGTACTTGACGTCGAAGGACCCGTCCGGGTTGTTTGTGCGGACGCCGGGCAGTCGGAGGCCCCGCCGCTCGTCTCCCATGTCCAGACCGTCCTTGGGGTCGTAGATGGGGTACAGGCCGACCAGGCCCTTATAGACGTTCGAGCCGGTGTGATCCATCGTGTGATCGTGGAACCAGAAGAAGCTCTGCTTCTCCCGGTCGTCTCCGCCGGCCGGCCAGTTCAGGTAAAGGCTGTCAACGAACATTTGTGGCCTGAAGCCCGGGTGCTTGGGCCCGGACACCATCGAGTAGTGCGGGTTGCCGTCGCTCTCGGGCGCGGTGTGACCATTATGCAGGTGGGTCAGGAAGGACCAGTCCGGGGAGCCAAAATCCTGGCGATCGAGGTTGAGCGGGTTCTCGTCCAGATGGTTCTCGAAGCGGACGAGAGTCGGCTTGCCGTACTCGGCGTTGATCATCGGCCCGGGGAAGGTGCCGTTGAAGCCGTAGATCGTGCTGGGCGGCAACGAACGCTTCGTGCCAGCCGCGTAGGTCCTGCCGGATGAGTCGAAGGAGACTGTCGGCTGTCCTGCCGAGTCGATCGGCAGCACTTGCGACTTGGTGAAGGCGTGGGTCCGGAGCTGCACGTCAATCTTGTAGACGATCGGGTCCGGATAGCCGATCTGGCTCGGCCAGATCTGGTGCCGTTCGTTGCCCAGCGAGTTCTGCTGACCCTGTCCGGGGCCCGGCGGCTTTGGCCAGGCGCTGTACACCGACTTCGGCACCGGGGCAAGCGCCTTCGGAATGGGCAGCGGGTCGCTGAACGGTGCGAGGATCAGCGGGCTCGTCGGGAACTTCTCAATGTAAAACAGCGTGTCACCAAGCACTGCCGACGTGGCGGCGAACGCGCCGTCGGCCGTGAGCAGGCCTCGCTGTGCGAGGAACGGCACCCCCATGCCCTGGGCGGCAACCAGGGCGGCACCGGCTCCCCCGGCCGCCCCCAGCCGCAAGAGGGTTCTACGGGACACCCCGCCCGGGTCCGGAGATTCCTCAGCCATCAGTCCGCGCCCCTTTCGCGGGGGACCGAATGGCCGCCCTGCAGTCCGGGACCGCGATCCCCTGCCAACAGTTCCCTAATCTGAAGGATGATCACGAGGAAACTCCCTACCCTGTGGGCTCAGCTTCGCCGGGCCTCCGCGCTAATCCGATCACTATGCGTGGGAGACCTTTGGAATCACTGGGCTCGCCGGAGATCGGCTCCTCGCTGCGGGGAGCCGATCTCCGGCGAGCGGCCGGTTCAGGGAGCTACAGCTCTACGGTTTCGCTTTCGCCGACGCTCATCCGGCTGTGGGTGACCTTGGACTTGATCCACTGCAGGACGGTGGCCGCCGTGCCGCCAGGGCTGGTCCAATACTCGGCGGAGTCCGAGTCGACGTGGAGCAGTACCACCTCCGGGGTGTCCGGCCCGTCCGGGAACCAGGCCTCCACAACCTGGTTCCACTTGTCGTGGATCAGCTGCCGGTCAGTCACAACTTCGGCGGTCCCGGCCACCGAGACCCACTCGGTGCGCTTGCCGAAGGAGACATTCACCGCCGGGTTGGCCCGGATGTGGGCCACCTGCGAGGTGGTCGACGAAGTGAAAAACCACATGTCGCCGTCGTCCTTGACTTCCTGGACGGCCAGCGGCCGGCTGACGAGCGCACCCTCTTCGTTGATGGTGGTGAACATTCCGATGTGCGAATCGTTGATGATGTCCGTGACTTTGCTGATGCTTTCGGCATCCGACATACTCTCACCTCGTTCTCGTTCCAACGGAGGAAGGTCCCCCTCCGAACAGCCTATTGGTAAGTGTGCTTACTTTCCAAGGGCTGCCCGGACGGAGACCTTCCCGGGCCGAACCGGCCCACGGGTTCAGTTCCTGCGGAATCAGTTCCCGCGGGAGAGAACCTTGCCCCGGAAGAACTCGGGGCGGATCCTGGCCATCACCAGCATGATCACGACGCCCAGCAGGATGACGCCCATGCCAAGGATGAAGACCAGGCCGATGCCGCCGATCGACGAGCCGGACCCGTACAGGGGGTCCATGGAGTCGTAGGCGGTCTTGACGAACATGACCAGCAGGATGACACCGCCCAGGAGCGGTGCGAGGAACTTGAAAAGGAACGCCTTCGCTCCGCTGAACGCTTCGGCACGGAAGAACCAGACGCAGGCCAGCGCGGTGATGCCGTAGTAGAAGCAGATCATCATGCCTAGGGCCGTGATGGTGTCCCAGAGCGCGTTCTCGGACGTCGTGCGGGTGATGACATAGAACCCCGCGGCCGCCACCGCCGAGGCGATCGTGGCATAGCTCGGCGACTTGTGCGTGGGGCTGATTCTGCCGAACTGCTGTGGCAGGGCCTTGTAATGCCCCATGGACAGCAGGGTGCGCGCCGGAGAGACGAACGTGGACTGCAGCGACGCGGCCGAGCTGCTCAGGATGGCCAGGGACATCAGGATGGCGAAGGGACCCATGACCGGCCCGGCGAGGACCGCGAAGATACTGGCCTGGTTCTCCGGGTTTCCGGCACCCAGCCCCGCGTCGCCGATGCCGGCGTAGGTCAGTGTGGCGAGGGCGACGGTCATGTAGATGATCACGATGACCAGCACGGTGACTGTGGCGGCACGGCCGGGGGTCTTCTCCGGGTTCTTGGTCTCCTCGTTCATGGTCAGCGTGACGTCCCAGCCCCAGTAGATGAAGATGGACAGCGAAACACCGGCGGCGAAGGCCGAGAAGGATCCCACCGCGAAGGGGTTGAACCAGTCCGGGGCGATGGCAGTGGCGTCAAAGGCGGTGCCGTTGGCGACGTGGCTGAACGCAGCGACGGAGAACCAGCCAAGGACCAGCAGCTGGAATCCGACGGGCACGTACTGGACGGTCTTGGTGGTTTCCATGCCGCGGTACGAGATCCAGCAGGCCAGCGCGATGAACACCAGCGTCGTGGCGATGTTCAGCGGCAGGACCGCGGTCAGCTCCGCCAGCTCCGGGTTGCCGAACATCTGCGCCAGCATGAGGTAGAAAAAGTCGACGGCGACGGCGGCCAGGTTGGAGAGCACGATGATGGTGGCCGCGATCAGGCCCCAGCCGCCCATCCAGCCGATCCACGGCCCGAACGCCCGGGATGCCCAGGTGAAGGA
>JBKPJW010000201.1:0-2041 GCA_046730875.1 Actinomycetota bacterium
GGGCAATAGGCACGGCCAGGAAGCTCCCTAATGGGTGCCTTGACCGTGCCGCTAATCCGTGCCACCTAATCCGTGCCGAGCTCCGCCAGCCGCTCCGCACCGGGTCCCTGTGCATCGCGTCCCCCACCAGTGCCCCGGGACGAGCGTGAACCGCGCTGCCCAAGGACGACGACGGCGAGCCCCACCAGAATCATCGCCAGTCCGGCGTAGGTTCCGGCCGGCAGCGTCTCGCCGAGGAACGCGGCCGCCAGGAGGGCCGCTCCCGGGATTTCCAGCAGGATGATCATGGATACCAGCAGCGGGCTCATGGTCGCCAGCAGGTGGTTGAACGCAGTGTGTCCCACGAGCTGCGCACACACGGTGATGGCCAGGATCCCCAGCCAGCCGGCCGCGTCGAACCCTGCCAGCGGCTGGCGGGCCAGCAGCGCCATCCCCGCCACAAACGCGGCGCACATGCCGTAACACAGGGTCGTGTAGACGCCGGTGCTCATGCTCTGCCGTGCCTTGCCCCCGGCGAGCGTGTAGACGCCCGCCAGGGCGCCGCCAGCCACCGCCAGGAGATCGCCCATGAGGGCCTCGGGTGAGGTGCCCATATCAAAACCGGTAATCGTCACGACGCCGCCGAAAGCGATTCCCAGTCCCACCAGGACGGGCCAGCGGTGCCGGACTCCCCGGAAGAGCTGGAAGATCGCTATCCAGGCTGATTGCAGGCACACCAGCGCCGTCGCCGCCGCTACCGACGTCAGCTGCAATGACGTAATGAAACAGGCAAAATGCAGGGCCAGGGCCAACGCCGCGGCGAGCGACCAGCGGAACTCGGCTCCGGTAACCCTTCCGAACTGTCGGGGGTTGCGGACCACCACAGGACCGGCCATCACGGCGGCCCCAATCGCATTGCGCCAGAACGCGATGGCGAGGGCACTGACCGACGTGGCGCCCAGCGTGGCGGCGATGAGAGGCCCGGACGAGGCCACCCCCAACACCCCTACGGCTGCAAGTAAGAAGTTCACGGTCCAACACTAGTGCGGCGGAGGGCTGCGTCACCGGCAGCCCCCGACTCCTTGACGAGTGCATACCGCAGTGCCAATCTTGAACCGCGGTCTCACATCCCGATCTCGCCATCATCGAAGAAGGAGACCATCATGGCGTCAATGATCCGCAAGAACTTTGACACGCCGGAAGAAACCCGTCCTGTTGCCGACGGCATGGGTCAGGTGGACCTCGTAAACCTCGACTCCGGCCCGATTGGGCGGGCCACCTTCTTGCCGGGTTGGAAATGGTCCGACCACGTCAAGCCGATCGCCAAAACGGAGAGCTGCATGGCCAGCCACATCGGCTATACGGTTTCCGGGCGTCTGAAGGTCGTCATGGACGACGGCGAAGAACTCGAATTCGGGCCCGGCGACTTTGGCGTCATTCCCCCTGGACACGACGCCTGGGTCCTTGGTGATGAGCCGTATGTGTTCATCGACTGGCAAGGCATGGCCGATTACGCCAAACCTAAGGACTAACTGGGAGAAGGGCGGGCATGCAAAAAGCCCCGGACCGCGTTTCCGCAATCCGGGGCTTTTCTTATGGTGGAGGCACGGGGACTCGAACCCCGAACCCCCTGCTTGCAAAGCAGGTGCGCTACCAATTGCGCCATGCCCCCATAAGAAGCAACCCGACAATCATACCCTAGGACCGGAGACCTGATTTCCAGCTTCCGTTCCCGGGCTCCGGGCTAGTCAACCGTATCGGTTGACTTGCTCCAGACAATTTTCCGGGCTTCGGATTCCTGCACTTTCCTGTAGAGGAGGACGCCTGCGACCGTGGCTGCGATAACCAGCAACTTCTTAACATGCACCCCGTTCCGGTTACGTCATCGACGAACCTTCACTAACCTCTGCTAGAACCAGTACAGGTTCCGTGGGCGTACCAGGACTTGAACCTGGGACCTCTTCGTTATCAGCGAAGCGCTCTAACCGCCTGAGCTATACGCCCCGATGCCTCATCGGGCCGAGATATGACTGTACAGCACATCCCGGCCCGATCTCAAATC
>JBKPJW010000202.1:0-4964 GCA_046730875.1 Actinomycetota bacterium
TCGCGGGCGAACTGCTGATGACCCTCGGCGTGATCGCCGTGCTGTTCGTCGCCTGGCAATTGTGGTGGACAAACGTCGAAGCCGACGCCGCCCAAGGGGCTGCCGTGAAGCAGTTCGTCCAGCAGCACCAGACACCCGCAACGGATGTACCCGCAGCGAACGCCGCTGCAGCCGCGGCGCCGGGGGACAAGGGAGCCACCACCGTGCCGGTGGGCAAGGCGCCGGGCCACGGCGAGGCGATCGGGGTCATTTACATTCCCCGCTTCGGCGCCGACTACAGCAGGCCGATCATCGAGGGCACCAGCCAGGGGGTCCTGGACACGCTCGGCCTGGGCCGCTATCCGGCAACGGCCATGCCGGGGGCCATGGGGAACTTTGCGGTGGCAGGCCACCGCCAGACGCACGGCGCGGTGCTCGACAACATCCACACGCTGGTTCCCGGGGACAAGATCTACGTCCAGACCGCCGACGGGTTCTACACCTACGTCTTCCGGAACCAGGAGATCGTCCTTCCGGACCGGCTGGATGTGCTGTCACCAGTGCCGACCCAACCCGGCGCAGAGCCGACACAACGGATTTTGACCATGACCAGCTGCAATCCGCGCTTCGGTGCCCAGGAGCGCATCATCGCGTACTCGGTCTTCGATTCATGGCAGCCACTCAGCGCCGGACCTCCGGCACCGATCGCCGATCAGCTCGCCGCGCTGCAAGGGAAGGGCTAGACCATGTACCTTTGGCTTTTTCGCCAACTTCCCGGGCCTCTCTGGCTGAAAATTATCCTGTCCCTGGTGATCCTCGCCGGAGTCCTGGTTGTCCTGGACCAGTTTGTGTTTCCCTGGATGGCCGAGGTGACGCATCTGACCGACGCCACCATCGGACAGAACTGAGCACATGAGCACTCACCCGAGTTCCCGCCAGCCGGCCGGAGGCCGTCCGGGGGAGTCCCGGCTCCCGGCGCTGGAGGAACTCCTCGCCGGCGCCCACGTGGTGAGCCTGCCGATGCGGGTGAAGTTCCGCGGCATCCTCCAGCGCGAGGCCCTGCTGCTGGAGGGTCCGCTCGGCTGGGGCGAATTCTGCCCCTTCCCCGAGTACGGCGACCCCGAAGCGTCCCGCTGGCTCGCCGCCGCGATCGAGGCCGGCTGGCAGGGGTTCCCCGAGCCGCTGCGGACCAGCATCCCGGTCAACGCCACGGTCCCGGCCGTCGCCGCGGACCGGGTCCCGGAAATCCTGGCCCGCTTCGGCCGGGTGGACGCCGTCAAAATCAAGGTGGCCGAACCCGGGCAGAGCCTGGCAGACGACGCCGCACGGGTAGCCGCGGTCCGTGAGGCACTCCCGGACGCCGCGATCCGGGTGGACGCGAACGGCGGCTGGGACGTCCCTGCCGCCGTCGAGGCACTGACCCGGCTCGCCGGCGTCGGGCTTGAATACGCCGAACAGCCCGTGCCGGACATCGCCGGGCTCGCCGAGGTCCGGCGCAGGCTGCGGTCCGCCGGTACCCCTGTGCTGATCGCCGCGGACGAAAGCGTGCGCAAGGAAGACGATCCCCTCAGTGTCGCCCGCGCCGGCGCGGCGGACCTGATCGTTGTGAAGGTGGCGCCGCTCGGGGGAGTGCGGCGCGCCCTGGACATCGTGGCGCAGGCCGGACTCCCCGCCGTCGTCAGCTCGGCGCTGGACACCTCCGTGGGAATCCGCGCGGGACTGGCGCTCGCCGCCGCGCTGCCCCAACTGCCGTACGCCTGCGGGCTGGGGACCGTGTCGCTGCTCGCCGCCGATGTTACGCGGGACTCTTTGGTGCCCGATGACGGCGCCATCCGGGTCCGCGAGATCGCCGCCGATCCGCGGCTGCTGGCGGAATACGCGGCGGGGCCGGAGCGCCGCGACTGGTGGCTCGAGCGCCTGCGCCGGGTCCACGCGGTGCTTGCTGCTGACCGGTGACGCCAGAAGTTTGAGAGTAAAGTGAATGCGGACGCGGCGAAGTAGCCGCCGAATATAGCTTGGAGCGGAATTTCGTGATGACCACTTCGGTACCCCGGCCAGTTGACGCGCTGGCTACGGCAAAGTCTGCGGAAGGTCAGATGGTGGCCCAAAAAGACGGGCTGATCCGGATCGTGCAGGGCCTGCGGCGCGTCGACACAGGGACCTATGCCCTCCGGATCCGGCTGGCCGAGAAGCTGGGGATCGGGACGATCGACATCAACGCGATGGCCTTCGTGGGCGAGGTGGACGGACTCACTCCCAAGGATCTGGGCAAGGCGCTGAACATCACCACCGGCTCGGTGACGGCCATGGTGGACCGCCTGGAATCCAAGGGCTTCATGGTGCGCAAGCCCAACCCCACGGATCGGCGCAGTGTGCTGCTGCACCTGAGCCCCGAGGGCACCGACGCGATGCAGTGGGCCAACGACCACTTCGCCGCCGCCGCCGAGGCCCTTCTCCGGGAGTCCTCCGAGGACGACACCGTCCACATCGCCGAATTCCTCGAAGGCATCGGCCAGCGGCTGATGGCTGCCGCCAGCGCCCCGGAAGAGTCGGACAGCTAACTTCCTTCCTCCCCCTTCCCCCTGACGCTCCCTCACGTTTGGCGGGCTTCGGGCACGGGAGTCCGGTCGGCGGGAGTTCACCGGGACTTCATGTGGGGGTCGGCTGCGTGTAGCCGGAGGGTGGAACGGTGGGCAGGCCCCATCCCACCCCATGGAAGGTCTCTCCATGTCTGTCTCCTCCGGACGCACATTCTCCCTGCTCCCCATGCTTGGCCACACCAAAGGCAAGCGGAGCCCCGTCACCTGCGCGCTGAAGTGCGACAACGCCTGCTCGGGCGAGGTCTGCAACACCAGCTCCAACAGCTACTTCCGTGACATCGCCTCCGCCACGATGTCCCGCCGCGCCGCCCTGGGCTTCGGCGCCGCCGGTGCGCTCGCCGTCGTCATCGGCAACGCGGTGACGTCCGCCGGGCCCGCAATGGCCGGCGGTCCGGGACTCTCCGCGGCAGCCAAGAACGGCTACGGCGCCTCCAAGCTGACGTTCACGGCCATCGCTCCGGTGGATGCCGCCGTCGACGCTTTCACCGTGCCGGAAGGCTTCACCTGGCAGCCGGTGATCCGCTGGGGTGACCCCATCTTCAACGACGCCCCCGACTTTGACCTGGCCAACCAGACCGCGGCCGCCCAGGCCCGCCAGTTCGGCTACAACAACGACTACACGGACATCCTCGAGATCCCCGGCAGCAAGGGCCGCCGCGCGGTGCTCTTCGCCAACCACGAATACACCAACGAGACCATCATGTTCCCGGCCTCGATGCCCGCCGCCGACGTCCGCGAGATCGGCGCCGCCGCGCACGGGCTCACCGTGGTCGAACTGGAGCGCAGGAACAAGAACACGCCGTGGTCCTATGTCAAGGGTGCCGGGCTGAACCGCCGCTACCTCAACCACACCGCGTACGAGCTCACCGGTCCGGTGGCCGGCTCGCCGCTGGTCCGGACGACGGCGGACCCCGCCGGCCGCACCATCCTCGGCACGCTGGGCAACTGCGCCGGCGGCACGACTCCCTGGGGCACCATCCTCTCCGGCGAGGAGAACTTCAACGGGTACTTCGTGGCCCCCGGCACCTCGGACCAGGACAAGCGCTACGGGCTCACGTCGTCGGCCACGGCGCGCCGGTGGGAACTGGACGATCCCCGCTTCGACACCCGCAACCCCGGCTACGAAAACGAGGCCAACCGGTTCGGCTGGATCGTGGAAGTCGACCCCTTCGATCCCGCCTCCACCCCGAAGAAGCACTCCGCGCTGGGCCGCTTCAAGCACGAAGGTGCCAACGTGATCGTGGCCGAGTCCGGCCATGTGGTGGCCTACTCGGGCGATGACGAGCGCTTCGACTACCTCTACAAGTTCGTTTCCGCGGAAAAGTATGTTGAGGGGGACCGGAAGCACAACATGACCCTGCTCTCCGCCGGCGACCTCTACGTGGCCCGCTTCACCGGCAGCTCCCCGGCCTTCGAGATCACCGGCACCGGCACGGTCCCGGCCGACGGCGGCTTCGACGGCACCGGTGAATGGTTGCCCCTGGTGGTCGGCGGGGTGTCCAAGGTCCCCGGAATGTCCGTGGAGGAGGTCCTGGTCTACACCCGCATCGCCGCGGACAAGGTCGGGCCCACCAAGATGGACCGCTGCGAGGACGTCCAGCCCAGCCTGCACACCGGCAAGGTCTACGTCGCCTGCACCAACAACTCGGACCGCGGCAAGATCGGCAAGGAAGCCGCCACCGAGATCAACCCGCGCAACAACAACCGCGACGGCCACATCGTGGAAATCATCGAAACCGGCGACCAGACGTCCACCTCGTTCACCTGGAACCTGCTGATGGTCTGCGGCGATCCCTCTACCGGGGACGTGACCTACTTCTCCGGCTACCCGGTGGACAAGGTCTCGCCGATCTCCTGCCCGGACAACCTCGCGTTCGACTCGGCGGGCAACCTGTGGATCTCCACCGACGGCGCCCCCTCGGGCATCCAGAAGGCCGACGGGCTGTTCAAGGTCACCCTCGACGGCGCCGAGCGCGGCCGCGTGGAGCAGTTCCTCGCCGTCCCGCGCGACGGCGAAACCTGCGGGCCGATCATCCACGACGAGGAACGCACCGTGTTCGTCTCCGTTCAGCACCCGGGCGAGGACGGCACCTTCGCCGCGCCGCTGTCCTACTTCCCGGACTACGTCCCGGCAGGCACGACGCCGAAGCCCGGCCAGGTGCGCGCCCCGCGTCCGTCCGTGGTCCAGGTGTTCCGCACCGACGCCTAGCTCCCTCCCTCCCTCCGGGCGGACGCTCCCGCACGTCCGGCGGGTTTCGGGCGGACGCTCCCGCACGTTTCGCATTTCCACCGCGAGAGGTGCGGGAGCGTTTGGGGTTTGGGGGCCGGAGGTGCGGGAGCGGTTGGGGTTTGGGGGCCGGAGGTGCGGGAGCGTCTGGGGAGGGG
>JBKPJW010000203.1:0-1525 GCA_046730875.1 Actinomycetota bacterium
GCCGCGCACCCTTGCTCCTGCTGGTCCTGACCACTCCCCCGTCAGAGTCGCGGCAGCGGCCGCCATAACGTCGCCGCCGGTGTGGCCGTGGGTCTTAAATCCCTGTGCGTACCGGCGGGAATGACTGCTGAAGACTTTGAGCCTTTGCTGGCCTCAGTTCCATTCTGTGTCGCCTGGATCATCTGGTCTGAGATCTACACCATTGTCATGCGACAGAGAAGCGCCCTATCGGGTCTCCCCTCCAGCATCGCCGCGCCCCTCCACCGGGCTGCTGACTGTGTGACCCAGGCCAGCGAATGGTACGCGAGCGGCCTGGCACTCGAACCTGTGGCGCTCGTTGATTAGCCCCTGGGTTGACCGATGAAGCATAAGACCCGGAAGTCTGTCACTACGGGAGTCCGTGAGTGGCTGCCTTGAGGCGGATAGGGGACGTTGTGCATAGCTGAGAAGGCGACACGTCCTAAAAGCTAGATGGAAGCCTTGACTGCGGTCTCGATTGGCCGGTAGACCCGGGATACACGCATCCGCGCTAGGGCGACAGGGTGTCCGATGAAGGGAATGGCCATCATGGACGATCTGGACGCCGTGGAAGGCACAGAGAACGAAGCAACGACTTCCTGGCTTGTGAACAGGACCTCGCAGCTGTCTTCCCCTCACCGCCGGTCGCGAACCGTCGCGGTAATCCTCGCTTGCGTTCTCATCGGAACGCTCGGCGCTTGCACGTCCGCAGACGAGCTCGGCGCTGCAAACGTCTGGCCCCTCACACATCCCGAAGCTTCGGTCGGTGGCGTGGCCCTTTCCGTCGAAGACGGGGCACGATGGACAGCCGACGGCTTGCAGATCAACGGCACGGGCTACGCCACCACCTCAGCCCCTGGCCCTATCGCCACCGACTCGAGCTTCACAGTAAGCGCCTGGGTACGCCCGATGGGTCACCCCAAGGAGTACGCCGCCGTCCTCAGCCAGTCGGGGAACGTCGCCGGCGCATTTTTCCTCGGCGTCGCCGAAGGGTTCTGGTCGTTCTCGGTCAAACCCGCGGATGGCAACGGGGACAGCTTCGTGACCAACCGCGACCGGGCGTCAGCAGTCGAGGTGAAACCGGACGCCTGGGTACATCTCGCGGGAGTCTATGACTCCACCGGTGGACGGGCCCGCTTCTTTCTAAACGGCTATCCCGTCAGCGTCGACGGTGTTGCCACCGATCCCTTGTTCGCAGCGAAAGGTCCGCTGCTGTTAGGTCGAGGCCAGGCGAACGGAGAACTGGCCGACTCCTTCGAGGGCACCCTCACCGACGTGCGAACCTGGCCGCGTGCCCTCGACCCTCAGGAGCTGACGGCCGCCGCGCGGATCGAAGCACCAGACGGTGCCACACTCGACCGGCCGGAGCAATCGGCGGCGTTGGCCTGCCCCGATCCCCATGGTGGTGTCTGCCTGGGTTCCCTTCATGCGGGTACCTACACGACCACGTCCTTTGAACCGAAACTGTCGTACACGGTCCCGGACGGCTGGGCCAACGGTGAGGATC
>JBKPJW010000204.1:0-3847 GCA_046730875.1 Actinomycetota bacterium
CACCTACACCGAACGCGTCCCGTGGGGCGTCGTGGTCGCCATCACTCCGTGGAACGCTCCCCTGTTCACCGCGGGCTGGAACTCCGCCGCCCCGCTGGCCGCCGGCAATGCCGTCATCATCAAGCCCAGTGAATTCACCCCTGCCTCATCGGTCCGGCTCGCCCAGCTGGCCCATGAGGCGGGGCTGCCGGCCGGCGTGTTCAACGTCGCGGCGGGACTGGGCCAGACCGTGGGCGCCGCCCTCACCACAGACCGGCGCGTCGGCAAGATCAGCTTCATCGGTTCCGTCCCCACCGGACGCCGCGTGGCCGTCGCGGCGGCGCAGGCCGGGATTCCCGCCCTGCTGGAGCTTGGCGGCAAGAGCGCGAACATCGTGTTCGCCGACGCCGACCTGGACCGTGCCGCCGACGGCGCCATCTCCGCGATCTTCTCCGGTGCGGGCCAGTCCTGCGTCGCCGGGTCCCGGCTCCTGGTGGAGCGCAGCGTGCACGCACGGTTCGTCGAGCTGGTGGCCGAGAAGGCGGCGCGGCTGCGCGTCGGTGACCCGCTGAACCCGGATACCGAGGTGGGCCCCATCATCACGGCCCAGCAGTTCGCCACCGTCACCTCTCTCATCGAGGCCGGACTGCACGACGGCGGACGCCGGGTCACCGGCGGGACGGTTCCGGATGCTCTGGCCGGATCCGCGCTGGCCGGCGGGCACTGGGTGATGCCCACCCTGCTCGACGGGGTGACGCCGGAGAACCGCCTGGAAACCACGGAGGTCTTCGGCCCCGTGGTGGGCGCGGACGCGTTCGACACGGAAGCGGAGGCCATCGCCCGCGCCAACAACACCAACTTCGGCCTTGCCGGAGCGGTGTGGACCTCTGATGTCTCCCGTGCGCACCACATCGCCCGCGAGGTCAAGGCCGGCACCTTCTGGATCAACTCCTACAAGACCATCCACGTGGCTGTTCCGTTCGGCGGCTTCGGCGACTCCGGCCACGGCCGCTCCTCCGGCCCCGGCGTCCTGGACGAATACACCCAGACGAAGGCCATCTGGGTGCCCACCCGCGCGGCGGGCTCTCCCTTCCCGTCGCTGTCCTACTAATCGGTCCTCCTGAAGCGTCCTACTAGAGCAGGCAGAAACTCATGGAACTGACAGACACAACCGCCGCCATGGCAACCCTCCGCGCCGCCCTCGCGGACGGCGTCGAAGACTGGAAGCCGCAGGTCCTGGCCCTGGCCCGGGGCATCCACGAGGCCAAGGAGATCTCCTTCGAGGAGGTCCGCTCGGCCGAAGCGACGGCGGCGCTGCTGGCCGCCGGCGGCTTCGAAGTTGAACGCGGCACCGGCGGCCTGCCCACGGCGTTCACCGCGAGCGCCGGCAGCGGCGACCTGACGGTGGCCCTGTGTGTGGAATACGACGCGCTCCCGGACATCGGGCATGCCTGCGGGCACAACCTGATCGCGGGCGCCTCGGTCGCGGCGGCCCTTGCCCTGCGGCCCCACGTGGACCAGCTGGGCATCACGCTGAAGGCGATCGCAACGCCCGCCGAGGAACACGGCGGCGGCAAGGCCCTGCTGCTGGAACGGGGAGCGTTCGACGGCGTCGGCCTGGCCCTGATGGTCCATCCCGTCCAGGACGGCCTGACCTACAACCCGGCCGGCACCAGCGCCCAGGCCGTGGGCCGGTACAAGGCGACGTTCACCGGAAAGGCCGCGCACGCGGCGGCAGCCCCGCACCAGGCCGTGAACGCGGCGGATGCGGCCGTGCTGAGCCAGGTGGCGGTCGGGCTGCTGCGCCAGCAGATCCCCAGCGATCACCGCGTCGCCCTGTACGTCGCCGAGGCCGGACACGTCACCAACATCATTCCGGATCGGGCCGTGGTCCAGTTTGAGTGCCGGGCCTTCACCCTTCCGGAATACGAGGCCCTGCTGGAACGCGTCCGCCGCTGCTTCGAAGGAGCCGCCATCGCCACCGGCACTACCCTGGCCATCGAGGCAACGGAACCCCTCTACGAACCCCTGCTCCAGGACAACGCGCTGGCAGCGCACTGGACCGAGGCCATGGAGGCGTTCGGCAAGGACACGACTCCCTCGGCCGGCCTCAGCGGCGGCTCAACCGACATGGGCAACATCTCCCAGGTCATCCCGTCCCTGCACCCCTGGCTCAGCATCCCCGGCGCGGACGTGCCCATCCATTCCCATGCGTTCGCCGCGCTGGCCGACTCCCCGGAGGCGTACGGGGTGATGTTCGAGGCAGCCACCGCGCTGGCCTGGACCGTCGCCGCGGCTGCCTCAACCCCCACCGAACGAGCACGCTTCACCAAAGCGGCATACCGCCGTCGTACTTTCACCCAGGAAGGCACCTCATGAGTACCAGCACCACAACCGCGCGGATCGACAAAGCTGGTGCCCGGCTGACACTTCCGGTCGCCGCGTTGGCTTTTGTCATTGCACTGGCCGTCCAGTTCATCGGCCAGGCCAAGATCGACCTTGGGATCGGCGCAATCGTCATCTTCCCCATGGTCTGGGGCCTCATCCTGGGCCTGTTGGTCTCCATCCAGAAGTTCAAGCCCCTGGGCCTGGACCTGCAACGGGTCGCCGCCGCCCTGGTGGGCGTAGCCGTGCTGCTCCTGGTGGCCCGCCTGGCGTTCAATATCGGCCCCAGCCTCCCCAGCCTGCTCAAGGCCGGACCCGCCCTGCTGCTGCAGGAAGTGGGCCACCTGCTAGGCACCATCGCGCTGGCCCTGCCACTGGCGGTCCTGCTCCGGATGGGCAAGGCAACGGTCGGGGCCACGTTCTCCCTGGACCGCGAACCGTCCTTCGCCATGGTCTCCGAAAAGTACGGTCCCGACTCGGACCAGTACCGCGGCGTGCTGGCCATGTACGTTTTCGGCACCCTCTTCGGCGCCATATTCATTACGCTGCTGACCTCGCTGGTGGCCAACTGGAAGATCTTTGATCCCCTGGCCCTGGCCATGGGCGCCGGCGTGGGGTCGGGGTCCATGATGGCGGCGTCCTCGGCCAGCATCATCGCGGCCTACCCCGGGGACCAGGAAGCCATCCTCGGCATGGCAGCGGTGTCCAACCTGATCACCACCATCCTCGGCGTCTACGTGGGAATCTACATCGCCCTGCCGCTGGCGGACCGCTTCTACAAGATCCTGACCCGCAAGCAGACCCGCGAGGCCGCGGCCGTCGCCGCAGGGGCCACCGCGGGTGCTCCCGCCGAGCGCGGCCGGGCCGACATCGAGCGGGACGAGGCCCAGGCCGAGGAAAACCGCCGGTTCCGCGAGCAGGTGGCCGAGTCCTCGGCACCCATCAGGCTCCCGCTGTGGCTGTCCCTGTCAGTCCTCACGGTTCTGGGCATCGGCACCGCCTCGGTGGCGGCCAAGGGGTTCAGCCTGACGATCGTCGCGGGGTACGGCATCATGCTGGCCCTGGTCCTGGTCAGCATTGCGCTGGCGAAGGTCACCAGGAAGATTTCGGCGATCGTCTACATCACCACCATTGGCGCCTATATCTCCAGCCCGTGGTTCTTCGGCGCGGAAGCGCTGACCACGGTCATCAAGTCCGTTGACTTCCTGTCCATCGCCACGGTCATGCTGACGCTTGCCGGCCTGTCCCTGGGCAAGGACATCCCGCTGCTGAAAACCATCGGCTGGAAGATCATTCCGGTGGGCCTGCTCGCCATCACCGCGTCCTTCCTGCTCTCCACCGTGATTGCGGAGTTCGCCCTGGGGCTCTGGCACTAGCACGCAGCTTGGGCGCCGCTGATTGCGGCGGCAGTGAACGGCCGACGGCGGACCTCCCGCCGTCGGCCGCTTGCGTTTAACGGGTGCTTGGCCCTGCCGTCCTGTTC
>JBKPJW010000205.1:0-14380 GCA_046730875.1 Actinomycetota bacterium
GGCCGGGCAGCCGGGACCGTGCCGCCGGGGTGGACGCAGCAACCGTGGCCGGGGTGCTCGACGCCGCCCGGCGCGGGAGCGAGCTCACCGTGCTCGATATCGGCCGGGCACGGGAAGCGTTGCGATCGTTCGCCGGGGAATGCGACCGGATCATCGTCGTTGCGCCCGCCCGGCTGCGGGCCGCCGTCGCCACAGCCGTGCTGCTACAGGAGCTTCCACCGGTGGATACGGCGTTGGTGATCCGGACCAGTCCCGGCGGAGCCTTGGACGCGCCGCTGATCGCCGACTCCGTGGGACTAGCCCTGCGGGGGATCATGCCGGAAATCAAGGGGCTGGCCGCAGCAACGGAACGCGGCCGCCTTCTGGACGCCGGCCGGCAGCGCGCGGTCCGCCGCTTCGCCGCCGGACTACTTGACCTGGACGGCGGAGCTTCCTGATGAGCGCCCATTCGTCCCTGGGCCCGGCCGAACCGGACCAGCCCACCCGCCGGGCCCCGGGCCGCCGCCGGTCTCAGGGGCTGCTGGATCAGAAGCTGCTGGAATCCGTGCGCGAGTCCGTGATGGCCGATGCCGCTCCTGTAACCCCGTCGCGGGTCGCGGCGGCGGTCCAGGCGAGCGGGCGGCTGCTCGGCACGGCCGGCGCCCTGGCGGCGGTTGAGAGCATCAGCGCGGAACTGAACGGGCTGGGCCCCCTGCAGCCGCTGACCCGGGATCCGGCCGTGACGGACATCTTTGTTAACGGGCCGGACTCGGTCTGGCTCGACCGCGGCAGGGGCCTGGAAAAAGCGCCGGTCCTCTTTTCCGGGGAGCCGCAGGTCCGGGCCCTGGCCGCGAGGCTGGTGGCGGCCGGCGGCCGCCGCCTGGATGACGGTTCGCCGTGCGTCGACGTCAGGCTCGACGGCGGCTACCGGGTGCACGCCGTGCTGCCGCCCATCTCCACGGCCGGGACCCTCTTGAGCGTGCGAATCCGCCGGGCCACGGTCTTCTCCATGCCAGAGCTGAGGCGCGACGGCATGTTTGGTTCCGGGACGTCCGGGACCCTGGTCCAGTCCGTGCTCGAACGCATGGTGGGGTCCAGGCTGAGTTTCCTCATCAGCGGTGCCACCGGCTCAGGGAAAACCACCTTGCTGGCGACGCTGCTGGGACTGTGCCATCCCGGCGAGCGGCTTGTCCTGATCGAGGACGCCGCGGAACTGAACCCTGTCCACCCGCACGTCGTCTCGCTGGAATCCCGGCACGGAAACCTGGAAGGCGGCGGTGCCGTGGACCTGGGCGAACTGGTCCGCCAGGCCCTGAGGATGCGTCCGGACCGGCTGGTGGTGGGTGAATGCCGCGGCCCCGAGGTCCGGGAGCTGTTGTCCGCCATGAATACCGGACACACGGGAGGCGGCGGCACCATCCACGCGAATGAGGCGGCGGCCGTGCCTGCCCGGCTGGCGGCGCTGGGTGCGCTCGCCGGCATGGGTCAGGAAGCCGTGCGGCTGCAGGTGGCGAGTGCCATCGACGCCGTCGTGCATGTCGAGCGGACCGGGGCCGGGCGTCAGGTCGCGAGCATTGGAATCATGGAGGCCCAGGACTCGGGTCTGGCCGTCACCGTTGCCCTGGAGTTGCCGAGTGGCCAGCTCCGCTGCGGCCCGGCCTGGCCGCGGCTGGCTCACCGGCTCGGCCTGGATCCCGGGCTGGCCGGCTCGCTGCCGTCAGGGGCGCTGCCGGCACGGCGGTCGCCGGGTTCCGGAAATGAGGACCCGCAGTCATGGCCGTTGCGATGACTGCCCTCCTGGTCATCGTCCTGGTTCTGGCGTTGTGGCTGGCACTTCCCTCCCCGGGCGCGGCAGTCCATCGCATCCGCCGGGCACTGCAAGGCGGGGGCACGCAGCGCTCCGCGGGGCGTTGGCAGTCTCGGTCCGGCCCGCAGGGACCTCGCCGGGGAATCGGCCGGAGGTCCGTCCCGGGACTCGGCGGTCTGCGTGGCGGGGGATCAGCGGGTGCAGGGTCAGTCCCAATGACCGTCGTGGTTCAGCAGTTGGCCGCACTGCTGAAGGGCGGGCGCATCCCCGCCCGGCTGTGGGACGAACTATGGATCTTGTACGGCGGGGATGCTGCGCGGGACCGGGCAGCGGTCCGCCTCGCGGTTCACGGCGCCGGCCGCGACAGGACACATGAAGTCCCCGGACCGGTGCTCTCCCCTGAGTCCCTCAGGGTCCTCGCGGCCGCACGCGCCGCCGCCCTGCGCGGGTCCTCCGTGGCCGCGGCCATCCGTCGCGAGGTCGCCGGGGAGTCAGCCAGTGAGGGCAGGGTGGTCGCCGTCGCGCGGCGGGCCGTGAGCGTCCGGGCCGGCCGCGACCTGCGCGTATGGGGCGAGCTCGCCGCGTGCTTTGACACCGCGGAGGCCAGCGGTTGCCCACTGGCCGATGTCCTGGCGCGCTTTGCCGCTCACCTGGAAACGGAGGACGACGCCGAGGCCGCCCGGAAGTCCGCCCTCGCCGGGCCTCGGGCTACGGTCCGCCTGCTGACCTGGCTACCGCTGTCGGGCTTGGGTCTTGGCCTGCTGCTCGGCGTGGACCCGGTGGCCACGCTTCTGGGAAACCCCTGGGGCCTGGCAGCGTTGGCAGCAGGGGTGGTCCTGACCGCCGCCGGCCGGTTGTGGTCCTCACGGCTTGTCCGGGCCGCCGCGGGAACCCCGTCGTGATCGCGCGGCCGCCGTGAGGCCGGAACTGGCAGGACTGGCCGTGGCAGCGAGCCTTGCTGCTGCCGGGGTGGTCCTCGCACACCCAGGCCGGGTCCGGCGCAGGCTCTGGCGCCAAATGCTGGCCGCGCCGGCCGGAACCGGCCGGCGCTGGACAATCCGCGGCGCCGGCCGGGACAGACATCCGGGATTCCCGGGTCTGCAGGACCCTGCCATGACGCTGGAACTGATCGGCGCCATACTGGATGCTGGCGCCGGACTCGGTCGGTCCCTCGAACTCGTCGCCACCCTCATGCCGCCGGACCTGGGGCGGCAGCTCCGGCCGGTTGTCTCGGCGCTGGCAATCGGCGCGGACTGGGACGCGGCCTGGCGCAGTTCCGGTGCACGGGCGCCCCAACTTCTGGCCCTGCGCGACGTCCTCGCCTTCGCCGCGCTCACCGGCGCCCCGTCCTCAGCCATCCTCCACGCCCAAGCGGCCCGGCTTCGCCGCGAACGGAACAGGGCCGCCGAGCAGCACGCGGCCGCGCTCGGCGTGAAGCTCGTGGTGCCACTGGGCCTGTGCTCCCTGCCCGCGTTTGTCTGCCTGGGCATCGTGCCCGTGCTCCTGGGGCTGCTCCCGACCTGACGCCTGCGGGTCCGCCGATCGTGGAGAACCCAAGGTTTCTTCAAGTTGGCGGAGGCTACCTTGGGGGGAGGCACCGTCGGAGTATGAGCGGTCTTGCGCGTCGGCTACTCACAGCGCTTCTAGGGCGCCTCGAATCCCGGACTTTCTGGGGTCTCGTACCGAGTGGACGGCAAGCCAGGGGGCAGATCAATGATTCGACTGCATAAAGCGGGCGTGATTGCAGCGCTCAACTTACTAGTGGTGGCAGGTTTGGCCGCCGGTGCAGGTCCGGCATCCGCCGCGCCAACGTGCCAGCCAGGCGCGCCCCAGCCGACGAACCAGTATCCGGGCACAACGGTGGTTGCGACCAACTTCGAGTCCGGAAGCCTCACGACGTCAGGCTTCTCCGCACCCTTCACCGCCGGGACCGGCACGGCTGATGTGTCCTCTGCAGCTCAGCACTCGGGCCGCTGCTCAGCAAATGTGCATGTGACCACGGCGGCCGGTTCTGTGGCCAATTTTTCCGCCCCGCTGCCCGCGGGCAGCAATGAGGTTTACGCCGACGGCTGGTTCAACATCACCAAAGAGGGCGTCGCAGGCAACAACGTTCCCTACTTCCGTTTCTTCAACGGGAACACGCGGTTCGTGGACGTCTACCGTTCCAACGGCGGTGCGGGCCCGCTGTGGCTGCGCGTCGCAGCGCCCGACGGGACTCTCCGCTACACCGCGATGAAAGCCAACGTCCCGCTCGGCACCTGGCACCATCTCGTCACCCGCGTCGTCGCCAACGGATCCTCCTCCACGGTGGAGGTGTGGTTCGACGGCAAACTCCTGTATTCCAGCAAGGTGGTCGCCACGCGCTTCACCGCCGTCACCAAGATGCAACTTGGCGCCGAACACCGGCGGCAGGCCGGCGACAGTTTCATTGACGACGTCGTCATTAAGGCCGGAAAGGCGGCAGGCCAGCAGGCCGGGACATTTAGCCCCGTCTCTCCCGTTCGGGTCCTGGACACCCGGAACACCTCTGCCTCGGGCGTGGCTGGCGATTCTGAGGTGTCGTTCCAGGTCGCGGGGGCCAACGGCCTCCCGGCCAAGGTGTCCGCCGTCGTCTTCAACCTCACGGTGACGCAGGCGAAGTCCTTCGGATTCATCACTGCCTACGCTTCCGGCGCCGTGCGTCCAACGGCTTCCAACCTGAATTACGACAAAGGACAGACGGTACCGAATCTGGTCACGGTTCCCGTGGGCGCTAACGGAAAGGTCACCCTGTTCAACCGGTCCTCGAACTCGGCCCAGTTGATCGCTGACGTCACGGGCTATTACGTCACCGGCGCAGCGAGTACGCCCGGAGCCTTCAGGAGC
Organism: Actinomycetota bacterium; assembly: GCA_046730875.1. GTDB lineage: Bacteria > Actinomycetota > Actinomycetes > Actinomycetales > Micrococcaceae > Arthrobacter. The sequence continues at coordinate 4,652 of JBKPJW010000205.1, forward strand.
ATCTCGCCCTCCAGGCTTCTGGACACCAGGAACTCGACGGCGGTGGCCGGGTTGTCGCCGGTGTCCTTCCAGGTCGCGGGCGTCCCCGGCATCCCCGCATCCGTTGCTGCGGTGGTGTTCAACCTGACGGTGACCCAGCCGCGGTCCCTGGGCTTCGTGACAGCGTACGCATCCGGTAGTAACCGACCCACTGCGTCCAACCTGAATTTCTCCAAGGACCAGACGGTGCCGAATTTGGTCACGGTCCCCGTGGGCGCCAACGGAAGGGTCACGCTGTACAACGCGTCCGACAAAGCGGCCCACCTGATCGCCGACGTTGCGGGCTACTACCTGCCAGGGACTCCCACCGCTACGGGCGCATTCAAGGCCGTTGGCCCCACCCGGATCCTCGACACCCGGGATAGCTCGCCCGCCGCAACGAAGTCCACGGTGTCCTTCCAGGTTGCCGGAGCCCGTGGCATACCGGCCGGAGCGCTTGCGGCCGTGTTCAACCTGACGGTCACCTCACCCCGGTCCTTTGGCTTCGTCACGGCCTACCCCTCCGGCACTACACTACCGACGGCGTCCAACCTGAACTTCGCCACCGGACAGACAGTACCGAACCTGGTCTCGGTCCCGCTCGGCTCCGACGGAAAGGTGACGTTGTACAACCAGTCCTCGAATTCCGCCCAGCTCATCGCCGACCTCGCGGGATACTTCCTCCCCTAGAAGCGCGTGGCTGAGGGTTCCTGAACACCCCGGCTGAACCCGGGGGCTGTGGTCGAAATACGGACCGCAGCCCCCGGGTTCAGTTGTGCGTGGGAGCCGCGGTGGGCCGTGGGCCGTGCCGAAGCGGGGGAGGACCGGGCGGTCCGATTGGCGCTCCGGAGCCGGCGTCAGTTTTCCTCCACAGCCTTATCATTGCGCGGACCACGGGCGTGTTTTCCACTTGGCGCGCATCGGAGCTTACGGCGCAACGCCCGAGCCGGGAGAGTCGAATCAGCCGGCGACCCCGCCGGTGTCCCGTGGAAGGAAAGCAGATGTCAATCAATCAGGACACTCCCGCTGCAAATCGCAAAGAAACAGCGGAGGACAGCGTTGCCGAGGTGCACGAGATTTACCCTGGCGCGAGCTCGGTTGGGCCCATCCGGCCTCGGAGAGGACGCAGGAGGCCGCCCTCCGCGCAGGCAGGAATGGCCACCGCCGAATATGCCATCGCAACGCTCGCTGCGGTGGGGTTCGCCGGGGTCCTCGTGTTCATCATGCGCAGCGATGAGGTCCGCGGTTTCCTCCTGAACCTCATCCGGACAGCGCTCACTTTGCCATGAAACGAGTCTTGCCCTTCGGGCTGAGAGGCGCCCGGAGGCGGTTGCCACCAACCCCGGAGTGCCGCGGGGCAGTCACCGCGGAGTTCGCCGTGGCGATGCCTTCTGTCGTCCTCCTGCTCGCCCTGCTGCTCGCGGGATCGGCGGCCGGAGTGACGCAACTCCGTGTTGAAGAAGCGGCCCGGGGTGGTGCCCGTGCGCTGGCACGGGGAGCCGACGCCGTTGAGGTCGGCGGGATCGTCCGCCGGCTCGCCGGCGACACGGCAGGATCTGAGGTGACGCTCGACGGTGAATGGCTCAGTGTCACGGTTTCCGGCCGCGTCCCCGGAGCTGTCGGGACCCTTATCCCATGGACGCTCAGCGCCAGCGCCTGGGCACGTTCCGAAGCTCCCGGCGCAGCCCGGCAGCCCCGGTTGGACCGCACCTCCGGCTCCGGCTCCGCGTGGCAGGGCACCTGATGCCGCCGAGAGGTGCACGTTCCCACGGGGCGTGGCGGCGAAATCCGGCTCCTGCCCGTGCCCTGCACCCAGGCGGGCCCCGAGAGCGGGGCGCGGGAACGGTCCTAGCCCTGGGACTCGGGCTCGTCGTCATGATGGCTACGGTACTGCTACTGCTTCTTGCCCAGGCAGCCGTCGCGGCGTCCAGGGCCGCGTCGGCCGCCGACCTCGCGGCGTTGGCGGCCGCGGACGCCGCTCGGGGAATCACGTCCGGTGAGCCGTGCGCCGTGGCGGGGGAGGTTGCGCGGCTGAACAACGCCACGATCGTTGCCTGTTCTGAAGGTCCGGAAGGGACCGTTCAGGTCCGCGCCGAGCTCAGCTTCGGGCCGTTCCTCGGCGCGGCCAGGGGGCTGGCCAGGGCGGGGCCGCCGCCGGATCCGGGGAATGGGACCTCCCCGTGAGCGGTGCTTCATGCCCGCCTGGGCTGCGGCCGCGAGCCTGCCTGCGGCCGCGAAGATGTGGGAGGCCGCAAACCTGGCTGCGGGCGCGAAGATGTGGGAGGCCGCAAACCTGCCTGCAGCCGCGAATATGGGAGGCCGCAAACCTGGCTGCGGGCGCCGCCACCTCCGCCACGTCGCGGCCGTGCCGCTGACCCGAAGCCGGAACGCGTTCTCAGGCCCGGAGCGGCTGGGCCGGACTTTCTCCCGATGCCTGGGCTGTAGGCGCTGTCGCGGCGGAATTGTCCGTGTTCATCAGTTCGCCGGCGTCTTTGAGCAGGACGTCGATGAGTGTGACGGCAGCATCCTTGTCGAGCGGGTTGTTCTTATTGCCGCACTTGGGTGACTGGACGCAGGACGGGCAGCCGGACTCGCATTCGCAGGCCTTGATGGCGTCCCGCGTGGCGGTCAGCCACACCCTGGCCTTGTCGTAGCCGCGCTCGGCGAAGCCGGCCCCACCGGGGTGGCCGTCGTAGACAAAGATCGTTGGCACTCCGGTGTCGGCGTGGATTGCCGTGGACACTCCGCCGATGTCCCAGCGGTCGCTGGAGGCCACGAGCGGCAGGAGGCCGATGGCCGCGTGCTCGGCCGCATGCAGGGCTCCGGGGAACTGGGCTTCGATCAGTCCGGCCCCGGTGAGCGAGCGGTTGTCCACGACAAACCAGACGGCCTTGGTGAACAGGTCCCTGGCACCCAGTTCCAGGGGTTCCTCGCCGAGGATCTCATTCGAAATCAATGCCTTGCGCTGGAAGGAGACCACCTGGGTCGTCACTTTCACATCGCCGAAATGTACGGCCACGTCGCCCCACTGGGTGGTGCGTCCGGTTTCGAGGACCTCGATCTGGGTCACGTCCCGGGCGGTGGTGTAGTAGTCGGGGTTCGTCCGGCGCACCATCACACAGTGATCGTCTTCATTCAGGTCCTCAACCACATAACTGTCGCCCTGGTGGACATAGATGGCCCCGGTGTGCGCCTGGTAATGGGTTTGCGGGGAGTCCATGGTGCCGAGCAGGGAGCCCGTGTCGGCATCCACAATGCTCACCGGACCCCCGCCGTCGGCCCGCAGGTTCACCATCGCGGCGGCACTCTGCGGATGGGTCCAAAACCATCCGGCCGGCCGTTTGCGCAGGTAGCCCTGCGCGACGAGCCGCTCCAGCAGCTTCTCCGAGGTGGCTCCGAAAAGCTCCAGTTCGGCGAACCCGAGGGGAAGTTCCGCGGCGGCTGCGCAAAGATGCGGGCCCAGCACATAGGGATTGGAGGGATCGAAGACGGTGGCCTCCACCGAGACGTCGAAAATCGCCTCGGGGTGGTTCACCAAGTAGGTGTCCAGGGGGTCGTCGCTGGCTACGAACGCCGCGATCGCGTCCTGGCCGGCGCGGCCCGCCCGGCCGATTTGCTGGAACAACGACGCGCGGGTGCCCGGCCAGCCGGCGACCAGCACGGCGTCAAGACCGGAAATATCGATGCCCAGTTCCAGAGCGGACGTGCTGGAGACGCCCAGCAGCTCACCCGAGCGCAGCGACTTCTCCAGCGCCCGCCGCTCCTCCGGCAGGTATCCCGAACGGTAGGCGGCCACCCGCTGCGGCAGGCTGGGGTCCACCTCGTCGAGGAGGCGCTTGGCGATGGAGGAAATCGTCTCGGCACCGCGCCTAGACTTGATAAACGCAATAGTCCGGGTCCGGGAGGACACGAGGTTGGCCAGCAGATCCGCGGTTTCAGCCACGGCGGTCCGGCGCTCCTTGGCGCCGTTTTCGCCCCGGAGCTCCGTCAGGGCCGGCTCCCAGAATGCCACCGTGGTGGACCCGTGGGGTGAACTGTCCTCGGACACGGCCCGCACCGGTGCGCCGATGAGCCTGCCGAAGGATTGACCGGGCTCGGACGCCGTGGCGGACGCGGCGATGAACACAGGTCCGGGATGGGAGCCGCCCGGGCTGTAGTAGGCACAGATGCGGCGCAGCCGGCGCATGAGGTTTGCCACGTGCGAACCGAAGACCCCGCGGTAGCTGTGGGCCTCGTCCACAATCACGTAGCGGAGGCGCCGGAAGAACCTGGCCCACCAGGCATGGTTCGGGAGGATGCCGAAGTGCAGCATGTCCGGGTTGGCGAGGATGAAGTTTGCGTGGTCCCGGATCCAGCGCCGGGAAGCGGGATCGGTGTCGCCGTCGTAGGTTTCGGCCCGGATGGTGGGGAGATTCAGTGCTCGGATCGCGGCGAGCTGGTCTGCGGCGAGGGCCTTGGTGGGGGACAGATAGAGCGTCACGGCGCCGTCGTCGTGGATTTTTCCGGGATCGGCCAGGACCCGGAGCTCGGAGCGGTGAATCGCGTCCAGGGCAGGCAACTGGTACGCCAGGGACTTGCCGGATGCCGTGCCCGTGGCAATGACCACGTGTTCGCCGGCGTGGGCCAGTTCGGCGGCCTGGACCTGGTGTCGGTAGGGCTCGTGGATGCCCAGGGAACCGTAGGCGTTCACGAGATCGGGATGGGACCACTCAGGCCACGGCGCATTGACAGCCTGGCGGGCGGGGATCATTCGCACATGACGCAGCTGTTCCGGGTCCGGACCTCGGCCCAGCAGCGGAATCAAGGACTCATGCGGGTTCACTCGTTCATTCTTTCATCCGGCCTCAAATCGCCCGCGCGGCAGGAGCTGAGGCCCTTGCGCCGGATGGCCAAGGGCAGCCGCCGAAGCCATGCGCGGCGGGCGACCGAGCGGAAGTGCGGGAAGGGGGCGCCACGCCCGGGCGCAACTAGCCGAACGGAAAAAAACGGGCGCACACAACATCATCCGAGTACGGATTGCAGCGGCGACGCGCCAAGACATGGTGCGCGGCCGGGACTGGTGTCCGCCGACACGGAATGACCGGGGAGGGTGCCGTTAGCTGTGCGGGGAACGGGGCCAGCGGGCGGGGAGCCTCAGCCGACGGAGAGGTCCGATCCTTCATCCGACGTCGACAACATCAGGACGTGGCACACGGTGCGCCAGCCGAGGTGCGAATAGAGCTTTTGGCCGTCCAGTGAGGCGAGCAGCAGCCCGGAGTCGACATCGTGTTCGAAGGCCTGGGCCGCCAGCGCCTTCATGATGAAGCTGCCCAGCCCCCGCCGCTGGTAGGCCGGCGCCGTCACGATGTTGTCGAAAATGGCGGTGCGGCCCACCACGAACACGCGGCCGCTCGCGGCCACTTCCTCGCCGGCGCGGACTACGGCGTGGTGGACGCCGTCCGTCCGGGACGTTCCCAGTTTGAGCTCATCGTCTGAAAGCCACGGGTCCTCCGAGTCCTGCGTCTCCATGTCCACGATCATCATCGTCTGGGAAGCGGAGGTGACATGGAGGCCGTGCTGCTGGCCCAGGAAGTTGTACCGGGCCACGTCATTGGTGAGGATCGTGAGGACCCTGGGCTTCGCTTCAGCCGTCTTAGCCGCCAACTCCGCGAATTCCGAATCAGAGGGATCGTAGGCGAAATACTCCCATTCGTGCGTGGTGTCCGCGCGAAAGGCCGCGGGGAACCGTCCCTCCCTGCGTGTCTCGTATCCGCGGCAACCGGCCCAGCCGGCAACCCAGATTTCCAGCAGGTGAGTGGTGTCTTCCACCATGGCGTCAAGACTCATGTGAAGAGCGTATTCCAGCAGTGGCACAAGCAACAGTGCCCGGCTCGAGGAAGAGTACTTGCTTACGCAATCGTGACCGTCTCCCGGCCGCCCGTCCCAGCCAGTACCCTTAAATGCGTGGCTTTGAACAGGATTGTGCTCTTTTACGGCTTTACCCCCCTCGCCGACCCGGACGCCGTCCGGCTCTGGCAGCGCGCCCTGTGCGAAAAACTGGGACTGACCGGCCGAATCATCATCTCCAAGGACGGCATCAACGCCACGGTCGGCGGGGAACTGAACGCGGTGAAGCAATACGTCAAGACGACGCGCGAGTACAAGGGATTCCACGGCATCGACGTGAAGTGGTCCGACGGGAGCGCCGCGGACTTCCCGCGGCTCAGCGTCAAGGTCCGGGACGAAATCGTTTCCTTCGGCGCCCCGGGCGAGCTCAGGGTCGACGCCGACGGAGTGGTTGGCGGCGGCACGCACCTCAAACCCGAGGAACTCCACGAACTCGTTGAAGCCAAGAGAAAGCAGGGCGACGACGTCGTGTTCTTCGACGGCCGCAACGGCTTCGAGGCCCAGATCGGCAAGTTCAAGGATGCGGTGGTCCCCGATGTGGCAACTACCCATGACTTCATCAAGGAACTGGACTCGGGCAAATACGATGCCCTCAAGGACAAACCGGTGGTCACCTACTGCACGGGGGGCATCCGCTGCGAGGTGCTCTCGAGCCTGATGGTGAACCGCGGTTTCAAAGAGGTCTACCAGCTCGACGGCGGCATTGTCCGCTACGGCGAGGCCTTCAAGGACCAGGGCCTCTGGGAGGGCTCCCTGTACGTGTTCGACAAGCGCATGCATGTCGAGTTCAGCGAGGACGCCAAAACCATCGGCGAGTGCGTCCGCTGCTCGGCGCCCACGAGCAAGTTCGAAAACTGCTCCAATTCCAGCTGCCGGACTCTCACCCTCTACTGCGCCGAGTGCGCGGCGAGCCCGGAAACCCTGCGGTGCCCCGACGGCTGCGCCGCCTGATCAGCCCGACTTAGCCTGAACCGCCCGGCGACTACGGCTGCGTAGGTGCCGCCGCACGGGGGCGTCGTGGATGCGGCGCGCCCCGGAAGGCGGGGCTCTCAGATCCGGGTTACCCGGTATGCGAAGTTGGCTGCGGCCCGCCCGGTCACCTCGAGGGTGAGCACCGCGTCCGCGGACAGGTGGACGACGTTGACCCTTGACGTCCTGCAGCGCAGGCTCAGGTCCACCAATGCCGTGTCCCCCGCACGGATGACGAACGAGACCCGGGACGTGCTTCTGCACGCCAGCGTTAGGGAGTAGGTCCCGCTTGGCAGCGGTGTGGTGGTTTCGGTGTGAACCGCGCCGGCGTCTACGGAGCCGAAATTTGCGTGAAATACCTGCCCCTCGGCGTCGGGGAGTACGTCCTCGGCCCAGTCCTCCAGCTCCTCTCCCGAGACAGGCTGGTTGAGATGGGGGTCCCTGGGCAGGGCAGCGTCGGTCGGCGGAGGAGCAGCAGAGGTCGTTTCGTCGTCCCAGTGGTCGGCGGCGTATTCATACTCACAGCCGGACAGAACCGCCCCGAAAAACACCGAAACTGAAAGCACCGCGGCCACGGCCGGGGTGCGCCGTCGCGACACCCTGTTGGCCGGCACAGTGGGCATACCCTGAGATTAGGGCCGCCTGTGATCAAACACCAGAGGTCAAAGGTCCGCGTTCGGGCCCTCCATCACCGGCGGAGCCTCACGCCGGGCACCAGGCGGCGAGGGTTCTACTCTGAAGCTGTCAGATGGTAGGCGTAGAGGAGCGGGGCATCCACGCTGGAAGTGCTGAGCGTGACGTCGCCCGGGACGGGCACTTTGATGCGGGCGGTTTCGCGACTGCCGTTGCAGGCGGCTCCCGCTTCGGCCAGTTGACTGCCGTCCAGGCTAACGGCGAAGAACGCCTTTCCGCCGCCGTCGCAGGTCATGGTCAGGGTGTAAGTGCCGGCAGGCACGCTGGAAGCGGTCCGGACAATCGGTGCCCGGTTAAGGATCTTGCCGGCGTCCTCCAGCACAGTGCCGGGCGCCGAGGGCAGCGCAGTAGCCTTCCAAGCCGGGACATCAGCGTTCTCAATCGAACCGGCCGGGGAACATGCCGCTGTAGCGAGCAGAACGCCGACGGCGGCCGCGGCCGTGAGCGCCCGCAGGCCCAGCAGGCCGGCCTGGGCCTGGGAGGAAGGGAAAATCATGCCTTCAACTTACCGCTTTGCCGGGCCGCCTCCGGCCGCCCAGCCATCCGGACACGCCTCCGCGGGCCCTGTCCGCGACCTCGTTCAACGACCTTGTTCAACGGCCCTTGACTTTGACGCTGCGTCAAAGTTTAGAGTCGAGGGAACCGGCACGCAGACGCCGTTGGGCAGCGGAACGGCATACCCACGGAACGGCAGAGATGAGCAGCACGCCAAGGAACGGCAAAACTGCCGGAACAGCATCAATCCAACAGAACAGATCGAACAAGATCCGATTGAACAAGATCCGATTGAAAAGATACGCGAAAAAGGGAAGGCGGAGACATGGACTGGTCCGTTCAGCAGATTGCGAAAATGGCCGGCACCACCGCCCGGACTTTGCGTCACTACGACGACATCGGGCTGCTCCAGCCGAGCCGGACCGGCAATAACGGCTACCGGTACTACGGCCAGGAGTCGCTGGTCCGTCTGCAGCGGATTCTGCTGCTGCGCGACTTGGGGCTCGGGCTGCCGGCGATCGCGGACGTGCTCGGCAACGAGTCGGACGCCGAACATGCACTGGGCCGGCACCTGGCATGGCTGCAGCAGGAACAGGACAGGCTGGGGCGGCAGATCGCATCGGTCCGTCACACCATTGAGGCATTGCAAGCGGGAGGAAAGATCATGGCTGAGGAAATGTTCGATGGTTTCGACCACACGAAGTATCGGGACGAAGTCCAGCAGCGGTGGGGCAAGGAAGCCTATGAGAAATCAGACTCCTGGTGGCGCGGCATGGGGGCCGAAGAAAAGGCTGCCTGGAAGGAACGGTCCCGGCAGCTCGGCGCCGACTGGACGGCGGCTGCAGAGTCGGGTGTCCCCGCGGACAGCGCGCAGGCGCAAGACCTGGCCCGGCGCCACGTCGAATGGCTGAGGGGTATCCCGGGCACCCCGGCGTCGTCTTCCGCCGTCGGCGGCAGCGGTGCAGGCGACAGTACCGGCGGCACCAGCGCGGCCGGCGGCAACAGCGCACCCGGCATCAGGGACTACGTGAAGGGACTCGGTGAGATGTATGTGGCCGATCCCCGGTTCGCCGCGAACTACGGAGGTGCCGAGGGCGCGGCCTTCGTCCGGGATGCCCTGAGGATCTTTGCGGAGACCCGGCTCTAGCCGGATCCCCTCAGCCCCGGGACTAAACTTGTCCGGTGACTTCCTCAGCGCAAAGCCCCGCCACTCCGGCCCCATCCACCCAGGCCCCAGCCCCGTTCACGGCCGGAAACACCCCGGACGCTCCGCGCAGCGATCTCCCCGGCCTTCTTGAGTTCCTGGCCGCGGACCTGCGCGCCGTTCGGTACACCGTCGACGGCGTTGCGGAGCTCCTCGGCGAGGCAGCGCACGCCGCCCTCGGCCGGGACCAGCTCATCCCGGCACTGATCGTTACCGGACGCGCCCCGACGGAACCGGCGAAGGCTGCGCTCGCCGTCGTCGTGCGTCTGTGGCTACTGGCTGAGCCGCAGCGCGCGGAGGCGGTGGACGCAGCCCTTCCCGGTATCCGCACAGCGGGCCTACTGGAGCTCGGGCTCGTGGAGGCGGCGGACGGGGACCTGATCCGGGCGAAGGTGGACCTGAGGCCGTATGGCTGGGACCCGACGACGGGGGAGGACGGGGTCAGTCACGGTGGAGCGGACCTC